>JAAZCL010000036.1 GCA_012513315.1 Bacteroidales bacterium
AAATCTCTTATATGTGTTGTAGAAAACATAAAAGAGGTAATGGCCATAGAAAGAACTGGTCAGTTTAAAGGCCTTTACCACGTGTTGGGCGGCATTATCTCACCTATTGATGGGGTTGGTCCTTCCGACTTAGAAATAGCCAGCCTGGAGGAGAGAGTAAAAAGAGGAGAAATAGATGAGTTGATACTAGCACTGAGCGCAACAATGGAAGGAGATACAACCAATTTCTATATCTTCCGTAAACTTCAACCTTATAGCTTAAAGGTAAGTATAATTGCCAGAGGTGTTTCTATAGGTGATGAAATTGAGTATGCCGATGAAGTTACACTTGGGCGATCTATTTTAAACAGAACTCCATTTGATGAATCTTATAAACTTGGTTTGAAATGATTGAGACTGATAAAAAAATAGACGCAACCATTAAACTGTTAAGAACGCACTATCGTTTAAACATTATTATTCTTGTAATATTGTTTTTATTGGCAATGTTTAAGCTAACACCATTTTTTGCAGAGAAGCAAATTGTTAATATAATTATTGAGAGATATATTATTGTAATAACAATTATAGCCATACCAGGTATATTAAAACTCTTTGCCCACCTTTTAAGTAAAGTGCCACAAGGAGTTGATATTGACCTTGCCATCAGCAAATATAAAAAAGCCTTTTATATTCGTCTATACACAATAAGCTCACTATCGCTTATAAATATAATACTGTATGACTATTCGGGCAATATGAATTTTTTCTGGATAACGACTGTGCTCTTTCTGCTATTTATATATTGTAAACCCTCGTTTCCCGAATTAGAGAAACTTGTGAGGCCTGTTGAGGAAATAGAGGAAGATAATGGAGATTAATAATTATGTGGCAATGACCAAATTACTCGAAAATAGCGATATCCGTTTACGAGCACCTGAGCCCGAGGATTTAGAAATTCTATATAAATGGGAGAATGATACCTCGCTTTGGGAATATGGTGCATCTATTACACCTTATTCGAGATTCGACCTAAAGCAGTATATACTTGATACTAAACATGATATTTATAGCGATAGGCAGTTGAGGTTGATGGCTGTAAATAAAACGGATGGTGATATTATTGGTGCTGTTGATCTCTACGATTTCGATCCTTTTCACCGCAGAGCAGGGGTTGGGATTCTTATTGATAGCAATTACAGAGAACAGGGATATGGCTTAATGGTATTAAATATACTAGAGCAGTATGCATTTAGTTTTCTGAATCTTAAACAGTTGTACGCTATGATTCCCGAAAACAATATAGGAAGCAGAGAGCTGTTTACCAAAGCAGAATACACACATACAGGCAATTTAAATGAATGGCTATCTAAAGGCAATTCGTTTGATAATGTACTGGTTATGCAAAAAATAAATAAGAGAATTTGATTAATTTCCTAATAAATAAATATCGTTCTAGATGCAAGATGACATACAAAAAGCTATTGAGGTTTTAAAAGCGGGAGGAATTATTCTTTACCCCACAGATACTATATGGGGAATTGGTTGCGATGCCACCAATGAAGAGGCTGTAAAGAAAATATATAAGCTTAAGCAACGCGATGATAGTAAATCGATGATAATTTTAATGGATAACCCTGCTAAGCTTCAGACTTACGTGCAGGAGGTTCCTGATATTGCTTGGGATCTTATTGAACTAACCGATACACCGCTTACAATTATATTTGATGGTGCAAAAAACTTGGCTACTAACCTTGCTGCAGAAGATGGTTCAATTGGTATTAGAATTACCGATGAGCTATTTTCGCGTGAGCTGTGCAAACGGTTTAATAAGCCTATAGTTTCAACATCTGCCAATGTAAGTGGTGAGCCATCTCCAAGCACCTTCACCAAAATATCGGCTACTATAAAAGAAGGTGTAGACTATGTAGTAAATTACAGAAAAAAGGAGAATAAGCCAGCTAAACCATCGGGCATACTTAAACTTGGAAAAGACGGAACCATCAAAATAATACGAAAATAATTGAAAGTAATTGCACATAATCAAAAGTGGAATTAGTATACTTTTTTGTTTAGATGCTTAAATAATTATCTTTGTTCAAAAAGGACTTAAAAATCATAATGCAATTGAAAGAGCTTCACAACAGATTTCTACTTTGGCGCGATGCCCATATAAAAGAAAGACACTTTCTGCTGATAGTCTGTTTTTTGGTGGGCATACTAACAGCCTTTGCTGCATATGTTCTTAAATTAGCAATTAATTTTTTTCATGTTTTTCTAACAGAAAACTTCAGTCAGGCAAATCTCAACTACTCATACCTTCTTTTTCCTATAGTAGGCATATTGGTTGCCAGTTTATATGTTAGATATATAGTAAAGGACGATATTAGCCACGGTGTAACAAAAATACTTTTTGCTATTTC
>JAAZCL010000037.1 GCA_012513315.1 Bacteroidales bacterium
AAAAAGTCCACGTCCTCTAGCTTCCAATAGAATTCCAAAATTAGTAGTATATGTGAAATAATCATAGAATCTTTTATCATCTGTTTCAATTGGTTCCAGAATTATTGAATTGTCAACAGGATAGTAATTAGGAGTTGAACCATTTTTATCTGCAAGATATGGAATCTTTATATCTACCGGAACATATGATGCACCACCATAGGGTTGTTCCAAAACACTAATTAATGCATTGTAATATCCTCCAGGAATTGTAGTAATTAAAAAGTCTTCATTAAAACCATTGTTTGCATAAGATAAAACTCTGTTCCAATGTGAATTACCAAGACTTGCAGCTTCTTTTTTATCACGTGCAACTGACGAGAGGATACGTGCTGCCATAGAGTTTATAAGTTTAACCAATTCAACAGGGCTAACTACTACACCTGTTAGGAAATCAAATTTAATATTCGGATGATCTTCAATCAATTGCAGTGTATGATCTAGATGAGAAATACCATTTTCAATAAGATCTTTATATGAATGACTAAATTCACGAGTTGTAAGAGCAATATCATCCACAATAATACCTCTATCAAAAATTACACCTAGATAGCCTTGTGAAACACCTTTCACATAATAAGAACCTACTAAACAATCTTCTGTTCGATCGTTGCCTTCTTCATCAAAAATTCTCACATCCTGATTTTCAATCATGTCTATAACCTTAGATGCATCCAGATTAGCCTGATAGAATTTAGAGTATATATCTCTTACTGCAGCATTTCCTCTGTAAGCAGAATTATTATTTAATCGCATACGAGGTTCATTTGCAAAGTCCCACCACGACTGGCTCCCATTTGTGTTTGTCGACTGGTCTGCCCATAAGCTAAAATGCGATCCTCCTGCATTACTTGTAGTTGTCATAAATGTTGTCTGAACGCTACTTGTTGTTAATACATATCCAAGACTTTTGATTTTTTCAATTGCCTCGTCATTTGTAAGTGTCGATGGATCATCAAAATAAATTGATTCACATGATATAAAAGCGAGAAACAATATTAAGTAATAATTATATATTTTCATTTGATTCATCATTAAAAGTTCAAAGTTAGTTTACCAGAAATTATTCTGTATGAAGGATAATTAAATCCATCCTGTCCAATACCATCCACGTTTACTCCTTCATAATCGGTTAAAATGAATAGGTTCCTGCCAATAATTGACAGGTTTGCATTATTAAGCCAATTTTTAACACCTAACTTTTCGGTCGGAATTCTGTACGAAAGCGATAACTCTCTTAATGCAACATGAGTTGTGCTCTCAATCCAATAATCAGTAACTTGCGATGCATTAAACACGCGAGTAGTAAAATTAAGCGGCTTTCCTGCTTGTGCCGATAAGTCCGAAAACTCTGAACGATAAACATATGTTAGATATTGAGCAGTTTCATTAAACTTTTCTCCTCCCTGCTGCCAATCAACAACTGCATAGAGTGTAAAAGGGCCATAAGTGAAAGAGTTTGTTAAACCAACATTAAAATTGGGAGATGCCTCTCCAATTATTTTCGAATTCCCTGTTCTGGGGTCTACATAAAAAACTGGTTCTTCTTCTGCGGTTCCCAATTTAGACTTTTCAACAACCACACCAAATTCATTAACAACATAGTCGTTAATTCTAAGCGACCCATCACCTGCATTAGTTACATATCCTTGCTCGTTTGTTTCAAGCTGAGAAAGTGAAGAGTGTATGCTATATCCGTATATTGCAGTGGTACTAGCACCAACTGCTTTGCGATAGCCGTTTTGTGTGAATTCGGGTACATCTCCCAACGATGTTATTTCACTTCTGATACGACTAAAAGTGGCGCCTGAAGTCCAACTGAAATTTTTTCTATCTATTATTCTTCCATTTATCTCTAATTCAATTGAGTTAGATTTTACAGCACCCAAATTGTCGTATATGTTGGCAGAGCCTGATATAGGGGCGAATGCCGGAACAGATATAAAATCATTTGTACTGTTAGAGAATGCATAATTAAACTGAATGTTTAACCAGTTAAATGCAATAGCATCAAATCCAAGTTCCGTCTCTTCTGTTATAGCCCGCTTCAAGTCCGTATTATCATTTTGAGTATAACTAACTCCACCCGAACTTGATATTGCAACTCTGCTATCTTTTGCTCCAAATGGAGGCAAGCTTCCTGCCTGACCATATGCAACGCGAAGCTTCAACTCATTTAAATTGTTGATATTTATGTCTTCTGTTATTCTGTAAGCTACAGCAACACGTGGAAAAAATGCAGTTCCAACATCTTCTCCAAATCTTGAGCTTTGATCTAGTCTGCCAAGAGCGTCAAGGAATATCCTATTTTTCCAACTCACTTTAGCATTAAGAAAATAACCATAGTTAATTGTTTTGCTCCATAATGAAGATATCTCTCTAGTACTCGATTCAGTTGCATTGAGACTCTTAACAGGAGCTGTCAGATTTCTTCCTGATGCATTAAAGCCTGTTAGCTGCGACGATTCATAAACATATTTTGCCGCAACTCCCCAGTCGATATCTCCACTAGTTCTACCGTAGTTTAGCTGTACTTGCCCGTTTTTAGTACTACTGGTTTGTGATGATAATCCATAATTACCATTGTTTAGGTCTAAGCTAGGAGATATTGTTCTAAAACCTATAGGATAATACTCCTCTGTGTTGTAATATCTATTCTGTAGCGATGCAGAAGCTTCGGCGCTTAGATGATCTGTTATTTTGTAATTTAATTTTCCACCTAGTAGTAGATTCTCTGTAATATAACTAAATTGTTTATTGTTTAGGTTATAAAGAGGATTACTCCATTGTTGGCCCGAGAGCTCGCTTCCTTCAGGGAAAAAAACATATTTACCCTCTTCATCTTTTTCAGATAAATTTATATGCGGTTCTACCAATAATGTTGAATATAACAGCCCGTCAGATCTCGAAGAAACTTCTCTTGATGGGTTATTTGAATGAGAGTACTGGGCTGTAACATCTGCAGTTATTCTATCTGAAACCTTATAGCCTAAATTAAGTAGTAGGCTTTGTTTGGTATCCGCATTCACAACTTCAGATACACCTCCTTTATATTGATTTTGAGCAGATAGATAAATATTATATTTATCACCATTTGCAGACACTGAGGCTGAATTTGTGAAATAAGAGTTGCTGCCCAGAATGTTTCTAGTGTTATCATTGAAGTTTTGATAAGGATGCAGGTTTACAGAGTATCCATTTGATTGATAGTCTATTACTCTGGCGCCATCTGTTAGAAAAAATGAGCCATCAGAATTAACTTTAAAATGATGATATTTTGAAACAGGGGGCAGTAAAAGAATGTCTGTAAAACCAACTTCATTATCCACAATGATATTTAGTTTGCGGTCGGCACGACCTTTTTTTGTGATAATTTGTATTATCCCTCCTTCACCCCGTGTTCCATAAAGTGCCGATGCTGCAGCCCCTTTTACAACCTCAATAGTTTCAATGTCATTAGGACTTATATCTGAAAGTCGCAACCCTGTAACAAATCCATCAACCACAATTAGTGGTTCAATATCACCTCCAACAGACTTCGATCCTCTAAGGTATACAGATGCTCCTTGGTTTCCTCCAGATTGATCAACTCTAAGACCTGCAACCTTTCCTCTCAAGCTTGTAGATGCATCTGTTGCTGGAACTGTGTTAATCAGATCATTGTCTATTTTTGTAAGTGCAAAAGAAAGATTTCTTCTACTAGTTCCAACAGCTACACCGGTCACTACTATTTCATCAAGAATATTGAGGTCCTCACTCAAAATAATATCCACATTCTCATCCGCCTCATACACATCAATCTCTGTAGATCTGAATCCAAGAAACGAGATAGTAAGTGTCAGTGGTAGCTCTTGATCAGTTGTTATACTAAAATTACCATCAATATCGGTTGTTGTTCCAGATGAGGTTGATTTAATAAACACAGTTACTCCCGGAATGGGCTCATTAGCCCTGTCAACAACTGTTCCACGTATAATCTCTTGAGCATAAGTAGTAAAATTAAATAAAAAGAGAATTAATAATATGTAAACAATTTTATTTAAACACAAGAACCATTGTTTGTTCTTGAAAAAAAACAATATATTTGTCATGATCTATTTTATTTAGACATAAGCACTCCCGTATCCTTCTGCAATTGGTTAATGGGGGTGCTTATACTTTTTGTTAATTATTTGCCAGTTGTTCATACTCTGCTTTTAAAAATCCATACTCACGGTTATATTTCTGCCCCTCAGATAATACCCATTCTATAAACTTTTCAGCTTCTTGGTTATTCGACTCAGAAATAAAACCAATATTTTCTATAGGGATAAGAGGAATTGTTTCATTCTCTAGAAGTGTTATTGTTTTATCAACATCAGCCTCTTCCAGTATTTCTCTTAGATCTTTTCTTATATCCAGAGGAATTAAAGCAACACCATTTTTTAAGCTACGTGTATTAATATCAAATATATAGCTAAGGTTATTAAATGTGATTCCTTCATTGTCTTTTTGAATTGCATTAATCAGGAAGATATCGTCGCCCGAGATTTTGCGCCCCTTTAAGTCGGCTTTTAAAAATCCAAAGTGAGAAGCAAATGCCTCTGCAAAAGAATCGGAGTTGTTGCCAGAGTAAATGGTCACCTCATAATCCAATTTCTTTTTTGAATCAGTGCTCTCTCCAAATTCACCATTTTCAAAGAACAGTTCTTTAATAGCTTTGGTGTTCAATCTCTTCTTATTAAATTCTTTCAGATAAGGATTATCGGCATTAGTAATTGGCAACAAAGCAAATCTGCCTGCATTTGTCAATTTACCCTGCCTGTTGTTAAACTTCTCACTTTCTATATAACCAACCAAGCTTAAATCGGCAGTTTCATTACTGCTTTTATTCTCAACAAAAACTATATCCACACCAGGATACGCTTTCTCATATTCCTTTGCCCATTTCTCTGCAAGTGGAGTGGCAAACCTGGTACTTTCAATTGTTATAACCTCTTTATTGCTTGAAGACTCAATAGATTCTGCTCTAGTTTTCTGAATTGCACCCACAGCAATTAAAATGATAATCGATAACTTAATTAACCTAAAACTTTTCATTGTGATTTCTTTTAAATATTTATTACAAAAAAACTCTCCCAATTTTGTATCGGGAGAGTTTTCACAATTTATTCGCACATATTTATTTAAACTATTCCGATACAGCAATTTCTTATGGTCATGCACATAACCATTTTACAACAACACATTTTTGTATATACTTTCACTGTTTTATTTCTTTTAATTTATAAGCTATTTACCTCTTTTATGAAAACAAAGATAAATTATAATCCTTCAGACTTGCAACAAATTGTAGAGAATCTTTGCATTTAACTAGCAAAATACCACAAACGTGGTATGCTTTCCTTACATTTCTCTATGATTATTATTAAAAGTCGATTCGTTTTAAGTGAACAATAACCACTATATTTGTCTATTGTTTATTAGCCCAACAAATTTGTAAATGGAAATCAAAAATATAAATCAATTAATTATGCATTTAAAATCCTTTAGCAAGGTAATTACACTTTGCCTTGTATTAGGTATAGCAATTACCAACCTAATTTCTTGCGATAGCAAACGACCAGGAAAAGAATTTAACACCTTTCAAGAGCTGCAAGATCCAACCAGCGACACGCTTTCAGACTGGTCAAATGTTCCTGAAGGACTCCAAGCATCTTTTATATCAATAGATGACAAAATGGCCAAGTCGGTTGCCCCTCAGGTAACAACCTCAAAGAGTATGAAGGTAACCGGGTGGAAAAACGAAAAGCTATCAGGGCAACTACTACTTTGGTCGGCAAGCAATGTAAATCAGGTAGAATTAGAATTCGATAGCTTCACGTCAGAAGCAAGTACTTTGCCTGCTTCCATTGCCCAAGCAAGGTTTGTGCGTTACGTAATGACCGATGAATTCGCCGAAGGGTGTGGCCATCGCAAACCCGAAGATTACGCAGCATCATTAGCCCCCGATATGTTAGATAACTTAGATAACTTCAATAT
>JAAZCL010000348.1 GCA_012513315.1 Bacteroidales bacterium
AAGTTAGCACTTGAGATATCGAGTGCTTTTTATTTTCTAGAAAGGAGGTGATGCCACCCACTCCCCCCGCTTATTAGCCAGATACACTCTGGCTTTTTTAGTTTAAATAAAGAAAGGAAGTTTAACATGAAAAAACTAAAAAGTATTTTATTAATTTTTATAACATTCGCATTAGCTACATTATCAAATCCACTACATATTAGTGCTAATAATGTAGATATTAAATTACACAAATCTGGAGTTATCCGTCGAGGATACTATATTGCAAAGAATTCTAAAGGTGAATCAATCGCAACTAACGATGGTTACAACTTCATTACAATCACAGTTAATGGTGAAGTGGCCTTCTGTATTGAACCTGAGGTCTTAGTAGGATCAGGAGGAGGATATACTTCCGCATCATTTACGCATGCCGAAAGAGAGATGTTCTCTAGGATTCTTTATCATGGTTATGACAATACTAATAAGACACCACGTGACATCATTATTGCTCAACACGTACTCTGGGATTATATAGATAGCATCAGGGATGATCTAACAATAAACTCTGGTTGGTATTATGATGCGTTTGACTACCCTGCTGAAAAGGCAAAGATTATGGCTAAAGTAAATGCCCATAATAAATCTGCAAGTTTCCATGGTACAACTCATAATATAGTTCAAGGTGAAACAGTAACCTTAAATGATTTTAATGGTGTACTAGCTAACTCTGTATTAATTGATAATGGTGGCTTAAATGTTTCAGTCACTAACAATCAATTAAAAGTAACTGCAACTAAAGATAGTCCTACTAAAGGAGTAATTAAGTTTAAGAAGTTTGGTAATATCACAAATAATACTTCAACTGCTCCTATCCTTTACTCTCACCCTTCTGAACAAAATGTAATCGTTGGAGGAAATCCAGATCCAATCATCTACAGTGTTAACTTTAATGTCGAACATAATGGAACGCTTAGAATCGGTAAAATGAATGAAGAAACAGAACAAATGGTATCAAACACTGAATTTGAACTATCATCTAGTAAAGATATGAGTAATAGTACAGTTTATAAAACTGGTAGTAATGGTTATATAAACAAACTATCACTTTTAGCTGGTACATATTATTATCGTGAGAAATTTGTTCCTAACCCACTAATCGTAGATGCCACAGTTAAAGAAGTTAAGATTGCACCTGGTATTGATACCGAAGTTAAAGTTTCAAACAAAGTTGCTAAAGCCAAGATTGAAATTCTAAAGCTTTCAACTAATGATGACTTTATAAAAGGTGTTATCTTTGAAGTAAAAGATAGTAAGCAAAATGTTGTAGAAACACTAACTACTGATAGTAAAGGTTTTGCTACAACTAAGAGTCTGCCTCTTGGTGTTTATACTTTAACTGAAGTCTTTACACCAGAGCCATATGTATTAGATGAAACTGTTCGTACACTTGATATTAAGTATAAAGATCAAACAACTGAGGTTATCACATCAGTAAGTAAAATCGCTAATAACTTTCAAAGATCTGATTTAACTCTCAATAAAGTTGAAAATGACTGGGATAAAGTTCAGAGTGAATACAATGGACTTAAACTAAGTGATGCTACATTAGAACTATATTCTAAAGATGATATCTATGAAGGTAGTAAACTTGTTTATCGAAAAGATCAGTTAATCGGAAAAGAAATAACCGATCACTTTGGACAAGTGAAATTTCATAATTTACCACTTGGAGAGTATTACGCTAAAGAAACTGTTGCTCCAAAAGGATATATCATCTTTGATGGTGTATGGAACATATCAATTAAGTATGACAAGCATAAGCCAACTGTAGAAGTTACAGATACAGAATCTACCTTAACGAATCAAATTGCATATGGTAAATCAAAAATTCATAAAACTGGAAAAGGTGGAAGTGAATTCTTAGCCAATGCTGTCTTTGGTTTATTTAAAGAAGATGGCACTAAACTATTTGAATACACAACAGATAAAAAAGGTGAAGTAACGTCTGTTGACTTAAGATTTGGTACATACTACTGGAAAGAGTTAGTGGCCCCACTTGGATATCATTTAGATGATACTAAACACTACTTTACAATTACAGAAGAAGATCATGAATCAGTAATTCACTTACCAATTAGTAATGAGTACATTAAGGCAAAAGTACTTGTATCAAAGATTGATAGTAAAACAAAATATCCTTTAGAAAATGTTGGTTTCAAGATTCTTGATTCTAACAATGAAGTCGTCACTATTAAGTATCAAGAAGGTAAAAACATTATTGAAAAAAATGAATGGTTTACTGATACTGATGGACAATTCTTACTTGAAGCAAGCCTACCTTATGGAAAATACACTTTAATAGAAAGTAAACCACTTGAAGGATATGTTCCGATGGAACCATATAAATTTGAGATTGGAGATGATCAGAAATATCTAGATATTGAAATAATTGGTAAAGTCTTAGATTTAGGTGATATTGAAAACACCAAAATCTATGGTGATATTAAGATTCTAAAACTAGATGAAGAAACAGGTCTACCTTTAGCAAACACTGTATTTGAGTTATATGATAGTCAAATGGAACTACTCGATACTATCACTACTAATGAAGATGGAATTGCATTACTTGAGCATATTGTCTACGGACAGTATTTCATAAAAGAGATTCAAGTTCCTTTCCCTTATGTTATTGATAAAGACAGTCAATTACAACAAGTGTTTATTAAAGAAAATCAAGAGGTATATGAAGTTATTTTCAAGAATAAAACAACAAGCGTTACAATATCTAAAAATGATAAAGTAACTAAAGAGCCTATCTCTAATACAATCTTTAATATCTATGATGAAAATAAGATATTACTTCATACAGTTACTACAGGTGAAGATGGTCTAGCAGTAGTCGAAGGATTAGAATATGGAGATTATTTTGTTGAAGAACTTTTTGTTCCAAAACCTTATAT
>JAAZCL010000349.1 GCA_012513315.1 Bacteroidales bacterium
AATTCCTACGCCTGAAGAGTTTTTGGGATACAAAATTGGATCTAGGGTAACTGAGCATAGCAGAATTAATGCGTATTATGAGAAACTCGCAGAATTGTCTGACAGAGCTGAACTGATTGAGATTGGGAAAAGTCATGAGAGACGACCGATTTACGTATTGGCGGTTTCATCTCCTGAAAATATTAATAATTTGAATGAATTTAAAGTGTTACGACAAGATGTTAGAAAAGGAATAAGGGTGGATAGTCCGTTAGTTATATTTCTTGGAAATACTGTTCATGGCAACGAGATATCTGCATCGGAAGCTTCATTATTTTCTGCTTATTATTATGTATCTGCACAGACCGACAAGGTTATTAAACAGCTTAATGAGAGTGTAATATTTATAGATCCGGTACGTAATCCGGATGGACAGGAGAGGTTTGCATCGTGGATAAACTCTAATATTAGCTTTAA
This sequence comes from Bacteroidales bacterium, assembly GCA_012513315.1. Lineage (GTDB taxonomy): Bacteria > Bacteroidota > Bacteroidia > Bacteroidales > Dysgonomonadaceae > Proteiniphilum. Next base: position 457 of record JAAZCL010000349.1, read on the forward strand.
CAGACATAATACGGCGCAGTATGATAGGGAGCACAGTGAAGGTTGGCCAAGAGGGCGCGGCAATCATTATTGGTTTGATTTGAATAGAGATTGGGTTAATATTGTACATCCCGAAAGTAAATCGAGAGTTATATTTTATCAGGAGTGGTTGCCACATGTTCAGGCCGATCATCATGAGATGGGCACCAATACTTCGTTCTTTTTTGAACCTACAGACCCTGACGGGAATGAGAGTCACCTTATTCCAAAATCTAATTACAAGCTTAATCAACTGTTTGCAAATTATTTTGCTGATGCACTTGATAAGATTGGATCTTTCTACTACACAAAAGAGTCTTATGATAATAAAAACCCAAACTTCGGTTCTACCTATCCGGATTTTAATGGAGGAGTAGGTATTTTGTTTGAACAAGGTTCTTCTAGGGGCTTGGTGCAGGAGTCGGACAATGGACTTCTGACTTTGCCCTTTACTGTTCGTAACCAACTAGTTACTACAATTGCTACTGTTGACGCTGCTCACGGAAACAGGGAGGCTCTTTTTGATTTACAAAATGAGTTTTTTACAAAATCTCCTGCTGGTGTTGATAGAAGAAGATCTTATATTATTGGAGACGCTTATGATTCGGAGCGTTTGAATAAATTTGTTGAATTGCTTCTTACTCACAGATTGGAGGTTTACGAGAACAACAATGATATCGTTATTGATAGTGTTACGTATCATAGTGGTAAATCGTACGTAATTCCTGCCGGACAGCCCAACAGTGCTCTTGTTGGTATAATATTTGATGATAAGATGGATTTTGATGATGATGCCAAATTGGACTATGGTGCTGGTTTTTCTATTGCATACTCATCTGGATTGTCTTATGGAATAACAAACTCGGTGAATAGAGGAAACAGGGTGCTATCTGCACCAAAGATCTCGAGAAATGCTTTTCAGAAATCTAATTATGCATATTTGATTGATTTTCGTAATTCGGGTAGTCAGAAATTGGTGTTAAACCTTTTGGAGTATGGTGTTAAGGTGAAAGTGGGTACAAAGACTTTCTCGCTTAACAACCAATCTGGTGAGAAAGATTTTTCATATGGAAGTTTGCTGATCCCGGTTAGTACACAAAGTATTAGCTCTGATGATCTATATGAAACTCTTAAGCTTCTTTCATCTGAGAGTAGTGTTGAAATTATACCTGTTAATTCAGGGTTCAACTATAAGGGTGTTGATTTAGGTAGTAGCTCATTCAGGAATATTGAAGTACCTAAGGTGCTTATTGTTACGGGTGGTGATGTATCATCGACTGAAGCGGGCGAGGTGTGGCACTTATTTGATCAACAGCTTCATTATCCACTTGCTAGGGTAAATGCAGAGAATTTTAGACGAGTGCCTCTAAATGAATTCAATCGCATTGTACTGGTTAGTGGTAGTTACGATTTTTTAAATGAACAACAGTTGGATGAACTTAAAAGCTGGGTTAAAGCGGGTGGAACGCTTATAACAATTAATGGAGCATCGCAATGGGCGATAAACAATAAGATATCATCTGAAAGTCTTGTCGTAAGAAATGATAGTAATAGTAATAACAACGGCAGATCTTCAAGACAACCAACATCTGTTTTTATGACTACAATTGATTTAACAAGCCCGCTTGCTTTTGGACTTACTTCTAAAAGACTACCAGTTATAAGAGAAGGTAATGTTTTTATTGCATCTAAACAGAATAGTATTGCAACTTATGATGAGAATCCACTACTTAATGGTTTTATATCTTCAGATAATTTAAATCTACTTACTCAATCTTCGTCAATTACTGCAAACAGATTGGGACGAGGTAATGTGATTCAATTTGCAGATAACCCTCTGTTTAGAGGAATATGGCATGGAACAAGCAGGACATTTGTAAATGCAGTACTTTTTGGGAACTTAGTTAATAGCAGATAAGAAGATTTTTGTACAAAATGAAAGGTTTTTTTAATAACACTAGTGCTCGACTTATTTTTGCTGTTATCTCAGGATTACTTATAGGTAGTTTTGCTAATAAAAACATTATTAGCATTATACTACCTATAAAACATCTACTTGGGCAGATAATTTTCTTTTTAATTCCTCTTATAGTGTTTGGCTTTATTGCTCCCGCTATTACTCGATTAAAAAATAATGCATCTAAATTATTGAGGTTGTCACTAATCATGGCTTACGTTTCTTGTGTGGGAAGTGCAACTCTTGCTGCAATTGTAGGATATAAAACTATTCCTCTTATTGATATTTCTTCTACTGAAAGTACTGTAAGGGCACTACCAAATATGATATTTAGACTGGATATTCCGCCAATAATGACGGTATTGAGTGCTTTATTTCTTGCTTTTATTATAGGTATTGGCGTTCTTATTACAAAATCAAATAAGATAGAAAGTGGATTATATGAATTTCAGAATATAGTTTTTGTTACAGTAAAAAGGATTTTGATACCCCTGCTACCATTTTTCATCGCCGTAAATTTTGCTATTTTTGCTTTTGAAGGTGATATATTATCAAAAGTCCCTCTTTTCCTTTTAATTATTGTAATAACTATTATTTGCCATATAATATGGCTTACATTTTTATATGTTTCGGCAGGTATATATTCGGGTAAGAACCCGTGGCAAGTAATAAAACATTATGGGCCTGTGGTTCTGACTGCACTTGGATCACAATCATCTGCAGCAAGCTTGGGAATAGCAATTGAGGTAACTAGAAAGTGTAAGGTATTAGACGATGAAGTTAGAAGTTTTTCTATTCCACTATTTGGAAATATTCATTTTCCAGGATCAGTTTTAGATATTGTATTCTTAGTTTTGGCTGTATCGTATTTGCAGTACGGCATTCTTCCAGAAATTGACAAATTGCTACTTTTTATTCCTTTATTGGCCATATTTGGTGTTGCAGCACCAGGATTACCCGGAGGAACATTGTTTGCATCGTTGGGTTTAATTCAAGCTGTTATTGGAATTGATGAGGCTGGTATAGCAGTTATGGTAACGATATTTGCATTGCTGGACAGTTTTGGAACAGCACATAATATAACTAGTGACGGTGCTTTGTCGTTAATATTATCAAAATATCAAAATTCTATAAAGAAGATAAAGATTTTAAACATGGAATTAATAAAATCATAAATAAAAGTCAATAAATATTTCACTTTATCAATTATTACTATAACTTTGCATCAAATTTACATTAGATGCTTGATATGCAGAGATTGTATTCAACATATTTTACTACTACAATGACGATGACCCCTTGGGGGGTTATGTAAATTTTCACGTCCGTAAGCAGTCACTGCTTTTTATGCTAACTATTCGGTTATAGCATTAAGAATCAACATTTTTATAAAAAAACGACCGTTATTAAAATCGGTATAAGTAATAATCAGATGAAAGTAATGAAATTTGGTGGTACCTCGGTAGGTAACCCCGAAAGTCTACAATTGGTCAAGAAAATAATTGAGAGTCAAAAAGAACCTGTAATTGTTGTTGTATCTGCATTAGATGGAATTACAGACAGGTTGTTGCTTGCTGCAGATTTTGCATTAAAAAACAATCCGGGTTATAAATCTTTATTAGATGAACTGGTTGAAAGGCATCGAAATGTTATTAAAAAAACAATAACCTCTACTGTAGCTAAAGAGGAGGTTAAGATAAAAACGGATCAGCTTTTTGAAGAGCTTCGGAATATCTTACGTGGTGTATATTTGATTGGTGATCTATCGCAAAAAACCTCTGACAAAATTGTTAGTTATGGTGAGAGATTATCGTCACTTATTGTGAGTAAGATGATTGATGGATCGCAATTATACGACTCTACAAAATTCATTAAAACAAATAAGCAATTTAATAATCATATTCCCGACCTGAATCGCTCTAATGAGCTTATAAAAAAAACTTTCTCTGAAATGCCTCCTCCAAATGTGGCGATAGTTCCGGGGTTTATCTCGTCGAGCATTGAGGAGAACGATCTTACAAATATTGGTAGAGGTGGTTCTGATTATACTGCTGCTATTATTGCTGCTGCTATGAATGCTACGATGTTGGAGATATGGACAGATGTGGATGGATTTATGACTGCTGATCCTAAAATCATTAACTCGGCATATGTTATAGACGAGCTGTCGTTTACTGAGGCAATCGAGCTATCTAACTTCGGTGCTAAAGTTATATATCCACCAACAATATTTCCGGTATATCATAAAAACATTCCTATTTATATAAGAAATACTTTCAGCCCTGAATCTAAAGGAACGCTAATTAAAGATATTAAACCTACTCGTGATGGTAAGATAATTAAGGGTATATCTTCTATTAACGATACTGCACTTATAACTATAACTGGTTTGGGTATGGTTGGTGTTATTGGTGTAAACAAGCGAATATTTACTGCTCTTGCAGATAATGGCATAAGTGTATTTATTGTTTCGCAGGCTTCTTCAGAAAACAGTACATCGTTTGGTGTGAGGATTCAGGATGCAAAGCTATCGCAAAAGGTACTAAATAATGAGTTTGCCCATGAGATTGCTATGGGTAGCATAAATGAAGTTATTGTGGAGTATGATTTGGCAACAATTGCGATTGTGGGTCAAAATATGAAACAGGTACCGGGTATTGCGGGTAAGTTTTTTGGAGCTCTTGGTAGAAATGGTATAAGTATAGTTTTGCTTGCCCAGGGTGCAGGTGAAACAAATATTTCGTGTGTGATTTCTAAGTCTGATTTAAAGAAAGCACTGAATGTTATTCACGATTCATTCTTCTTGTCTCCTTATCAGGAGCTTAACTTATTTGTTGTAGGTATTGGTACTGTGGGAAGCAAATTACTAGAGCAGATACGTTTGCAGCAAGCTACTCTTAAAGAGCAAAATAAGTTAAGGATAAATATAGTTGGTATTGCAAATGGTAGAAAAGCTCTTTTTAATAGGGAGGGAATACCAATTGAAGGTTATTTAGATGTTTTAATGGAGAAGGGTGCTAAAAGTTCGCCCGATTATATCAGAGATGAAATTCTGAAGATGAATATTTTCAACTCTGTTTTTGTTGATTGCACTGCAAGTGCCAATATAGCTGAGATTTATAGTGAACTAATGGCTAAAAATATTTCTGTTGTAACTGCAAACAAGATTGCAGCTTCATCAGATTATGAAAACTATAGTTATTTAAAAGATACTGCACGCAAGGCTGGGGTGAAGTTTTTATTCGAAACAAATGTTGGGGCTGGCTTACCTATAATCAACACGATGAATTCACTTATAAACTCGGGCGATAAGATTGTGAAACTGGAGGCTGTACTTTCAGGGACGTTGAATTTCATATTTAATACATTGAGTGAAGAGATTCCTTTTAGCAAAGCTATTGAAATGGCAGTTGATGCACAGTTTGCAGAACCTGATCCTCGTATAGATTTGAGTGGACTGGATGTTACTCGTAAGCTTGTTATTTTGTCGCGTGAGGCTGGAGCAGTTGTAAATCAATCGGATGTTGATAAAAAACTCTTTATTCCACAAAAGTACTTTGATGGTACGCTTGAAGAGTTTTGGAAGAATATACATGAAATGGACGCATCTTTTGAAGAAAGGCGCAAGGAACTTGCCAAGGAGGGTAAGAAACTTCGATTTGTTGCATCTTATAATAATGGTGAATGTGAAGTGGGATTGCGTGAAGTAGAAAGCGGACACCCCTTTTATGATCTTGAAGGAAGCAATAATATCATTATGATTTCAACGGAGAGATACAATGAGTATCCTATGGTAATTAAAGGCTATGGAGCTGGTGCAAGCGTCACTGCAGCGGGAGTATTCTCTGATATTATATCAATAGCAAATATAAGGTAGTTTTGATTTGAGATAAATAGTTGAAGGATTTTTGTTCTAAATACAACAGAAATGAAGTACATAATAATTCTGGGAGATGGGATGGCAGATGAACCAATTGGTTCGTTAGGCAATAAAACTGTAATTCAGGCGGCACATACGCCATACATGGACATGCTTGCAAGCAAAGGGAGGAATGGACTGCTGGATACAATTCCAAAGGGGTTCTCCCCTGGTAGTGAGATTGCCAACCTGTCGGTATTGGGATATGATGTGCCAGCGGTTTATGAAGGTAGGGGCGTACTTGAGGCTGCTAGCATGGGCATTGATATATACGAAGGTGAAATGGCGATGCGCTGTAATCTTGTATCTATTGATGGTGAAATGCTGAAGAACCATTCGGCAGGGCATATATCTACCGAAGAAGCTTCTGAGTTGATTCGTTTTTTAGAGAAAAGTTTAGGTGACGAAGTGTTCAGTTTTCACTCTGGTGTTTCGTATCGGCATGTTTTGAAAATGAAGGGTGGTAATAAATTTATTAACTGCATTCCTCCTCATGATATACCTGAGAAATCGTTTAAGCCTAATATGATAAAGCCAGAAAGACCTGAAGCTAAGGATACTGCTGATGCATTAAATAGTTTGATATTAAAATCGCAAGAGATTCTTAGGAATCATCCTATCAATTTAAAAAGAATTTCGGAAGGGAAGGATCCTGCTAATAGTATTTGGCCCTGGTCGCCTGGTTTTCGTCCCAATATGAAACCTCTATTTGAGATGTTCCCGATTAAGAGCGGCTCTGTAATTTCTGCAGTTGATCTTATTAGAGGTATTGGTGTTTATGCCGGACTTGAAGTTATTATGGTTGAAGGTGCAACAGGGTTATATGATACTAATTATGAAGGTAAAGCGAAGGCAGCTCTTGAGGCTTTAAAAGAAAAGGATTTTGTCTATCTACATATAGAAGCTAGTGATGAAGCTGGACATGAAGGTGATGTACCACTTAAGTTAAAGACGGTTGAGTATCTCGACAAGCGTATTGTGAAGCCGATATATGAGGAGATTGTTAGCTGGGAGGAGCCAGTAACCATTGCAATACTTCCTGATCACCCTACTCCATGTGCAATACGCACTCATACCAGCAACCCAATTCCTTTTTTGATTTGGCACAAGGATATTAAGCCGGATGGTGTGCATACTTATGATGAGTTTGCTGCAAGAGATGGTGGTTATGGTTTGTTGCATAGTAATCAGTTTATGAACACTTTATTTAATATATAAGATGTTGTTTTATAGTACGAATAAAAAAGCGCCAAAAGCGTCGTTGCAGGAGGCGGTTATAAAAGGGTTAGCCTCGGATAGGGGGTTATTTATGCCTGAGCATATTCCTTATCTTTCAGATAATTTCTTTAAAGAGATAGCCGATAAAAGTCTGGTAGAGATTTCGAAAACGGTTGCAGAGGCATTTTTTGGTGATGATATTCCTAAAGAAAAGTTGGATTCTATAGTTGCTGATACACTAAATTTTGAAATACCGCTTATTGAGATAGAAAAAGACATATTTGTACTTGAGCTGTTTCATGGTCCTACCTTTGCATTTAAAGATGTGGGTGCAAGGTTTATGGCTCGCATGTTATCCTATTTTGTTAAAGAACGAAATCAGGATGATGTTAAAGTTCTTGTGGCAACATCCGGAGATACAGGCAGTGCAGTTGCAAATGGATTTCTTGGAGTGGAAGGTATTCAGGTGTTTGTATTATACCCGTCGGGCAAAGTGAGTGAGATGCAAGAAGCTCAGTTTACTACATTGGGGCAAAACATTGTTGCTCTTGAAGTTGATGGGACATTTGATGATTGCCAGGCATTGGTAAAATCGGCCTTTATGGATGAGGAACTTAATCAGAAGCTTAATTTAACATCGGCAAATTCAATAAATGTTGCAAGGTTTCTTCCGCAATCATTCTATTATTTTTATGCTTTTGCTCAGCTTGCTAAATTGAATTCATATAAAGAATCTGCATTGGCAGAAAATGTTGTGTTTTCTGTTCCAAGTGGCAATCTAGGAAATCTTACGGCAGGGTTGTTTGCAAATAAAATGGGACTCCCCATCAAACGTTTTATTGCAGCCAATAATAACAATGATGTATTTACTAAGTATCTGCAAAACGGTGTCTACTCTCCCAGATCATCAGTGCAAACTATTGCAAATGCCATGGATGTGGGTGCGCCCAGCAACTTTGAGAGAATATTTGATTTGTATGATGGCTCATATGATGATATAAAAAGCAAGGTAAAAGGCTTCGCTTATAATGATGATCAAATAGCAGAAGCAATTAAAGAGTTGTATAATAGAACAGGATATTTGGCCGACCCGCATAGTGCATGTGCATATTTAGCACTGAGAGAGGATAAAAAGGAGAATGAAATTGGAGTCTTCCTTTCAACAGCTCACCCTGCCAAATTTATAGAGACTGTAGAAGGTTGTATAGAAAATAAAATAAGTATACCGGCTGGTCTGGCAAAGTTTATGGAACTTAAAAAGCAGACTTATTCTATATCAAATGACTTCAAGCAACTTAAAAAAACTTTATTGAGCCTCTCTTAAGTTTCTTTTTACTATTTTTGCTGCTTATTAATGCATTAATGAGTAGTTTTGCGTGAGAGAACCATACGCAATCTGTATTACCCGGATGAGTCAACTTTTTCGTTCTATATTTCTGCTTTTAGTTCTGGCAATTTTTTATCAATGCTCTTCTGTCCAAAAGACAACTGTTGCAACAAACCAGCAGAGTCAGATAAAAGAGATTGCCATACCTGAAGTTATACCCGATATTGCGCAAGTTGATACCACACTATTAGTTGATTCTGATTCAACTATAATTATCCCCGATTCTACAATTATTAAGCCTGAGTTTGCTGAAATAGAGGGAGATTCAACAATTATTAATCCAGATTCTTTACTCGCTGGACAAGACTCCTTAATTATCGATTCAGATTCAATCAATTTGGCTGACTCTGTTGCTACGCCCGTTACAAATATTCTAGAAGCTCCAGTGCAGTATAGTGCACAAGACTCAATTATTTTTACTGCTAATAATATGGGCTTCCTTTATGGAGAAGCAGATATAAAATATGGAGAAATGGGTATTTCAGGAGAGTTCATTACCTTGGATATGGATAGTAGCCTTATATCTTCAACCTTTGGTGTAGACACGTTGGGAGTAGAATTTGGACATCCCGTATTTGTTGAAGGTGGTACTGAATATGAAATGAAGGGCGTAAAATATAACTTCAAGACAAGAAACGCATTTATACATAATGTTATAACGCAACAAGGTGAGGGTCATATTGTGGCTAATGAAGCAAAAAAGAATGCCGACAACTCTTTTTATATGCGTAATGCAAAATATACTACCTGCGATAGGCATGATCATCCTCACTTTTATTTAAACCTCTCTAAAGCGAAAGTAAGACCCGATAAAGATGTAGTCACCGGTCCGGCATGGCTTGTAGTTGCAGATGTTCCGCTGTTTCCTATTGTACTGCCTTTTGCATTCTTCCCGTTTACAACAACATATTCGTCGGGTATTATTATGCCTAGTTACGGTGATGAGATGAATAGAGGGTTTTATCTTCAGAATGGTGGTTACTATTTAGCTATAAATGATCATGTCGACCTTTCTCTTACGGGAGAGATTTACACCAAAGGCTCATGGGGTTTGGGTGCTCGTTCTAACTACAGAAAAAGATATAAGTATTCGGGCAACTTTAATGTTTACTATCTAAATACAGTTACCGGAGAAAAAGAATTGAAGGATGTTGCACCTGAAGCATATTCTGTTGCCAAGGACCTTAGAATTAACTGGACACACTCGCAAGATCCAAAGGCAAATATGTATCGTACACTTTCGGCAAGTGTTAACTTCTCGACAAGTAGAAATAACCACAACGACCTCAGCAGATTGTACTCTCGTGAAGCATCTAATAACACTAAAAGCTCTAGTGTAAATATCACTCAGCGTTTTCCTGATTCACCATGGAGCTTATCGGCTACAATGAATATAAATCAGGTATCGAGAGACTCAACCATCGCTGCTACTCTTCCTAATATATCAATGAATATGAGTCGTATCTACCCTTTAAAAAGGAAAGATGCAGTGGGCGAAGAAAGGTGGTATGAGAAGATATCTATGAGCTATTCGGGTGAGTTCCGCAACTCAATTACTACTAAGGAAGATAAATTTCTTAAAGCAAACTTGGTAAGGGATTGGACAAATGGCATGCGCCATAATATTCCGGTTAGTGCTACATTCACTCTATTTGATTTTATTCAGGTATCTCCTTCTTTTAATTATACAGAAAGATGGTATACAGGGCAGCATAAGGAAGCATGGGATCCGGTTGCAAAAAGACATGTTCCAGTTGATACTATTCATGGATTCAATAGAGTTTATGACTATAGTACATCGCTAAGTGCACAAACAAAGTTATATGGTATGTACACTCCCTGGAAGATGTTTGGTAATAAAATACAAGCTATACGACACGTATTTTCACCTAGCATAAGTCTTAGTTATCGCCCCGACTTTGGTGATCCTAAGTATGGGTTTTATGAGACATACAGCTATAAAAATGAATTTGGCGAGGATGTTGATTATACATATTCTCCGTACTCATCTATGATGTTTGGTACTGCATCAAGAGGTCAGAGCGGAAGCATTGGTTTTGATTTCAAAAACAACCTTGAAATGAAAGTGCGAACAGACAGAGATTCAACTGGTGTTAAGAAAGTAAGTCTTATTGATGACTTGGGCATTAACTTCAATTACAATATGATGGCCGACTCAATGAAGTGGAGCAACATCAACACAAACCTGCGATTAAAGCTTACCAAGTCTTATACACTGAGCCTGAATATGGTTTGGGATCCATATATTTATGAACTGGATCAAAACGATAGGCCAACTAGAGTTGATAAACTAAGAGTATTAAATGGCAGAGGATTTGGTAAACTAATGAGCACAGGTACTTCTTTTTCATATTCGCTAAATCAGGATACATTTAAAAATCTTTTTGGTAGAGAGGGCGATGATAAAGGAGGTGAAGATGATGGTGGTCCCGACTCAAACAATCAGCTTCCTGATGATGGCACTATAGGGGAAAATCCATATGAAACGGCAGGAAGGAATGCCATGTTCGACGATGGTGATGGTTCAATGGGCGAATTTGATCAGCACGGATATCTTAAGAATGCTGTAAATTGGAATCT
>JAAZCL010000350.1 GCA_012513315.1 Bacteroidales bacterium
AGTTATATTCCATACACCTATTTCAGGATCATATGTCATTTCAGTGTCTGCATCCCATCCACCTGCGGTAGCATCTCCTACAATTCCCCATACTGTATTTGTGACTGAATATGTATATGGTGATCCAGATAGATCAACATCAAATTTATAATATCCAGCTTCTTCAATTAAGAGGTCGCCAGCACCACCATCATCACTAAGCTGTCCATCTGTACCGCTATTTCCATAATTTGGACCGTCCCAGTTTGGTTGTGAAGTAAACTTATATCCTGTATTTGCATCGGGGAAGTATACATAGCCATCATATTTGAAATCGAAATTGCGACTATATAATGTTGGTGCCGGCTCAGGGCTCCATCCTTGGTGTCCACCTGCCACATATAGAGTAAGATTCATTTCACCGATAACCTCAATCGTATATGTATACTCCATCATATTTAGAGTTACTCTTACCCATCCAGTTTCTTCAACGTTGAAATTTCCTCCAGTAAGATCAAGTTCACCTTCAAGTGCAGTTGCTTCCTGCGTTCCAAATGTTCCATCCCATGATGCAGCCTCTTTGCTTGATTTAGGAACAATTTTAAACTCGCCCGGATTCTCAACTAAAATTGAGAAAAATGGATCATCGTAAACATCATTACCACTATGATTGAACTTCCAGTCATTTAAGTCTTCGATATTCCATCCGTTTGCAGAGCCAACCATGTAATACTCAGTTTCGATAGTTGGGCCAACAGGTGTAACTGAAGCAGGTCCTAAAACCACAGGAGTTGGCATCATAGATGCAGTTGTGCCATCAACAATGTAGTAGGTGGCACGTAAATAAACTTCACGTGGCTCGGGCCTTTTGCCATATAGTTCTTTAACAGCCTCATTAAGGTCTGAAGCTAGTATTGTAGCGTTATTGCCATCGGCAGTTGAATTCAAATCAATGCTATTTGCAAAATCTTCAGTATCAGAAGCTTCAACAACTAATTTAACAGTGGCACCTTCAGCTAATTCTGGTGTGGCGGTTGTATTTATTGCCGCCAATACTGTTTCATTATCGATTTGTTCATTTGTTAGCACCAAAGGGGATGTAAGATCTGACGCAAGAGCAAAAGTGAACCCATTAATAGATTGCTGATCTTCTTGCTCGTATGATTGCGGGTCTGCAGCGATATGTTCGTAAACATCTTCACATGCGCTGAAAAACAGTACGGCAATCAGTGTTGCAACTAAATATATTTTTTTGTTCATGTTTTATTATTTTTAATTAGAAAGCCCCAAACCGTTTGGGAGTGGGGCTCCCTTAGTTAACTCAATTATTGTATCTTACCAGTACCTTCGGTAAAGTTGATATGTAATCTCTTGCCAGCAGCACCTGTTACACGATCTTGGTCGTCACCATCTCCACGAGGTACAAATACACCATCTAATACAATGAATTCGGTATGCCACCACTCGTGCCCCTCAAGCTGTATGCTTGCTCTGATCTCTCCATTATTTGTAAATGGAGGCGATACGAATTCTGCATCTGCACCTAATGATAGTTCAGGTATTGCAAAACGATAAGCTGGATCAGTAGTTCCCCAGTTGCCTGATGCTGTTTCTCCCTGCAAATGTACGTGGGGAGGGAAGAAGTCAACTGCATACTCATAACTTCTGCCTTCGATGGTTGTTGTAACTACAACTATATACCATCCTGGATTACCGATACCGATATTACCACCAGAGTCTGAAGAGCCTACGTCTGCGGTTCCACCATTTTCATTGATATCAGTTCCTTCGAATCCAAACTCATTATCATCCCAAGCTTTAGTATAGTTAAACTTTATTTCTGCATTACCACCATCATCTGTTTGCCCTAGATACTGCATTGCCCAGAATTTTCCGGGTGAGCCATACACAGGAATCATTACAGTTGCCTTGTCCCAGCTCCAGTCGCCCGCAACGTTACCTATGATATACATATTTTCTGGCATAACTACTGGATCGAGTGCGAAATAACCTTTTACTTGTGGAAGTGTAATGATATTTGATTTAACTTCACCATCGTTCTTACTGTTCAACACAGAAGTAAGCCTTACATAAAGAGGGTGAGGGTCTGTTGGATAATCTTCCTCCAGTTCAACTCCATGCAAGCCCATTAATACAAGAGCCAAGTCAATAGCTTGTATATTAAATTTTGCTGATGTGTAACTTCCTGGAAGTACTACAGAATTGGAGAAATCTTGATTTAATGAAATCTCTACACTATAGTTTGCGACTGCAGTAAAACCATACTCAGGTTGAGAAGTTGTAAATTCAATAGTCTCAATGTTTTGCAAGTCGTATATACCAGATGCATATTTTGGCACATTAAGCACAAAGCTCTCTGGTTGTTGCAGAATCACTTGATCATCCTCTTTGCATGACCACAACATGCCAAGAGTTACCAGCAGTAATAATATGTTATATATCTTTTTCATTGTTTTTCTTTTTTACAAATTAAATTTGATGTTAATCAATATCC
>JAAZCL010000351.1 GCA_012513315.1 Bacteroidales bacterium
CACTTTATAATAGAATTTTGATCGTGAAATCTTCATCATATCTGTAAGTTGCATTATATCAAGTTCTGAGTTAGACATTTCAACTTCCATTAAATTGTATAGTTCTTTCATAAAGATATTGTCATGAGCCGAAAGGATATCTTTTTCAATTTCCTCTGCTTTGGTAGTTTTAGATAGAATTAATTGTACTTTTTCGCGATTGGATAATTGAGATTTTATTAATGCAAGCAAATATTGGGGTTCAAATGGTTTTGTTATATATGCATCTGCGCCAGTATCTAATCCTTTAACCTTGTCTTTTAGTGTAGATTTTGCGGTGAGAAGTATAACTGGTATGTGACTGAGTTGTAAATTGGCTTTAATGTCTTCACATAAACTATAACCATCTTTTTCTGGCATTACAATATCAGAAACCACCAAATCTGGAGTTTCGTCAAGCATGTGATCTAAAGCATCCTTTGCATTGAAAAAACAGATCACATTGTATGAAGGGGTAAGTATTGTACGTATATAATTGGCTAGCTCATAATCATCCTCAACTACTACTATTGTTTTTTGAGTTTTAGAATAATCTGTTTCGTCATTTATAAACATTTCTAATTCGTTATCAACTAACATAGCACGTTCATCAATGCTATAAACATCTTCACTTACCGGGAGAACTAAGGTGAAAACAGCACCTATTTCATCTTTTCTGTTATTTGCTTTAAGATATCCATGGTGGAGTTTAGCTATACTAAAAGCATGATATAGGCCTATTCCAGTGCCATAGTAATTGTTATTATCATCATTACTGTTTTTATAGAATCGCTCAAAGATTCTCTCCTCTTCTCCTTCTGGAATTCCTTTTCCACTATCGGTAACGGTAAGTTTTATGTAATGTGAAGATTTTTTATCTGATCGTAAATTAAATAACAAAGAAGCCTCTTGTTCACTAATAATATCAAACTCAACAGCAATGAACCCACTCTGAGGTGTAAACTTAATAGCATTTGAGAGCAAGTTTCCTACAATCTTATCAAGTTTATCTTCATCAATCCACATTTCGAAACGGTTCTCGAGTCCTAGAACCTTGAATTCCACACCCTTATTTTGTGCATTGATACGAAAAATGTCAATAATCCTCTTGAGTATCTCGGTAACATCATCTCGCTTCACTTTTAGTTTTAGTGTATCCTGTTCTAGATTATTGAAGTCCATTAATTGATTTATTAATTGCAGCATGCGAGTAACACTTCGCTTAACTATTCCAATAAGTTCCTTCTCGTTATTTGGAATATTTGGGCTATCGGATAATTGTGAAATAGGACCAGAAATCATTGTTAAAGGAGTTCTGAATTCATGCGAAATATTAGTAAAGAAGCGCATATTCATTTCATTGGTCTTTTGCTCTTGCTGTTTTTGCATCTCGGCCAGATAAGTTAATTCTCTCTCTTTACGTATTCGCCATAATACTCTAAATATCAAAAAGACTATTACACTAATAATAAGAAAATAGATGCTTTTTGCCCACCAAGTTTGCCATGGTTTGGGCTCTACTATTACATTAATGGATTCTTGTACTTCTACAATGCTTTGATCGTTATCGGTAATACGAACTGAAAAAGTATATTTACCAGCAGGCAAATTAGCATAGTATGCTTCACGATTATTATTTGCATCCACCCAGTAATTATCAAATCCTTCAAGCATATAATAATATTTTACTCTATCAAATTCGCTATAATCCAAAGCAGCAAATGAAATGCTAAATCCATTTTGGAAATATCGTAACTTGATATCAGGTTTATATGAAAGATGCTTATCTATACTGGCATCCTTATCTTGCGGGCGTATTACTTGATTATGTACTTTTAAATTCTCAAACAACAAAGGTAGAGTTCGTTTCTCGGGAACATCAAGAGGGTTAAAAAATGTAAGCCCATGTGTACCTCCAAATACCAGCGTTCCATTTGAAAGAAGGCAAGATGCGCGTTCATTAAACTGATTACCACCAATACCAGAAGAAGCATAATAATTTGTAAACTGGTTTGAATCACGATCATATTTGCCTAAGCCATATTCCGTACCAACCCATAAGTTGCCATGTAGATCTTCTTGAATTGAAACAATATCCATGCAAGGAGTACCACTAATTGGCTCAATATATTCTTTTTTTGGTAAATATCTAAGTAAACCATTTGTTCTTGTGCCAATCCAAACTTCACCTTTGCTGTCTTCAAAAAGCACATTGGTTATTAATACTGAACGTGGAATAGATAACTGCCACTGATCTTCATTAAAAGGAATTTCTTCTACTTTCCGTGTAACAGGGTCGATCATTTTTGGCCTGTGATAAAAAGGTGAGGCTAAAATTTTGCCATTTCTAAGTGTTTCAAATCCGGACACAAAATTATAGAAAGGAGGAAAAACTTCTAATGGTTCAAAAACTGTATCACCTGTTTTCAATGAATATACATATTCAGATGTGGTACTAAGCCAAATTGTTTTATTGTCGTCTTGCGTAAAAACATTCGGTCCAAACACATTATAATCAGATACAACAGTTAGTTTGTTGTTATTTAACATGCATTTCCACACCATATTATTTTCCTTTGACCCTAACCACAAAACACCTTCATCATCAATGAATATTGTACTAACTTCAGCTTTCTTGGTGTTCTTTTTTGAAACACTTTTATTTAATAAGTCTGTAATATTAAGATCTACAATTATCTTGGTATCAAGATTATATATATACAATTCACTTCTGGATGTTAATATCCATAAGTTCCTATTACTATCTTCTGTGACTGCTACAACAGGTTTACCACGGAAGTATTCGTTTAATAAATTGTCAATATTAAACCTATTTCTATAACTAGAGTGAGTAAAAAAACCTTGATCCTCAGTTCCCAACCATATATTTTCTTGAGAATCGACGAAAAAAGCACTTATCTTATTTTCGGTTCCTACAAATGGGAATCCACTTTCATATTGGTGTAACAATGTTTGTTCGCCTCTGTTATAGATAAACAATCCATTATTTTCGGTAGTAAAAAGAAGAGAATTAGAATTTAAAGAAAATATCTTTTGCACATTGCTTTGACTAAATAGCTCATTATTAATAATACAGTGAGGAGTATTTGTAAATCTACGAGTACGTGTGTCAAACACTGCAATACTTTCATTTCCTGCCAACCATAATTCATTATTCCCCCAAAGGTAAGCGGCCTCTACTTTGAATTCGGTAGTCAGAGAATCTCTTATCTCAAAATTTGTGGAATTGTGTCTGTTTATCGACCTTTCACTCAGTGTCCATAAATCATTACTCGCATCTATAAAAATAAATAAAGGAATTTTAGTGTAGTCAAAATGAATAAACTCATCAAAGCTTTTAGCTTCGGGGTTATAAATACCAACCATATATGAAAAATTCAGTAATATCCTGCCATCTTTGGTCTCAATGAAGTGATGACTGTTTTGGTTGATGTCTTTAATTGGGATACGTATAAAATTATCTTTATCGGTATATATGCTAACACCATTAACAGTTGATACCCATAGTCTGTTTTTTGAGTCCAGCATCAAGTCTTTTATATGATTATCTGCTAAATCTAATGAATCATTGGTACTGAAATATTGATAAAATTCATTTCCATCATATTTGTTTAAACCCCTAGAAGTACCTATCCATAAATGTCCAAGTTCATCTTCTGCAAACGCTATTATCTTCTGATTGGAGATGTCGTTAGCTATAATGGGGCTTTGTAATTCAATCTTATTATTAGGTGACTCGTAATTATTACATGAAGTAAAAAGAATTAAAAATATGACAACGATGAAATTTTGCATAATAAGATAAGGCATATAATTGTTCAATTGTATGATTCAAAAATAAGGATTTTCTAATCATTTTCCACATTTTTTAAAATATAAGTCTTCAGAAAACACTGTTTTAATGTTCTTTTAAACAAATACGACAACTTTTAAACAAATACACAAGTCGTTTTCTACAAATAGAAAAAAATATTAAACAAGTCTGAAAACACATATGTGAATGAAAGTTTAAGTTTGTATATATTATTAAGCAATGTAGAATTATGCGATTGAATACTATACCAATTTTGATTTTCACACTTACCGTTTTTAATTTTTGCAGCAGAACTGCGCCTGTTAAAACACAATCCAAAAGTGGAATTGAAATTTCAACTTCAACTGATGCAACAATTGTCAATACAGAGTCGGGCAAAGTGGCAGGATACATTGAGAATGGAATCTATATATATAAAGGTATACCATATGCTCAAGCCGAAAGATTTATGCCTCCCTCAAAAGTTAGCAACTGGGAAGGAGTGAGAAGTAGTCGTGCTTACGGACCAACATCTCCACAAAATAAACGTATGGGATGGTATAACGATGAACATGCTTTTGCCTTCGACTGGGATGATGGATATGCTGATGAAGACTGCCTGCGACTGAATATATGGACTCCCGGAATTAATAACAATAAGCAAAGACCGGTTATGGTGTGGCTTCATGGAGGTGGTTATTCATCTGGTTCAGGTCACGAGCTACCCTCATATGATGGTACAAATCTTTCTCAAAAGGGCGATGTAGTGGTAGTTTCTTTAAACCATCGCTTAAATGTATTGGGTTTTCTTGATCTTTCGGCTTATGGAGCAAAATATAAAGAGTCGGGGAATGTTGGACTATTAGATATAGTTTCTTCACTTGAATGGATTAATAAAAACATATCCTCATTTGGAGGAGATCCAAATAATGTAACAATATTTGGTCAATCTGGAGGAGGTGGTAAAGTTTCAACATTACTTGCAACTCCTTCGGCAGAGGGATTGTTTCATAAAGCAATTATACAAAGCGGAGCTATGCTTAATACTATGGAGGCCAAATGGTCTCGAAGAATAGGCACTACAGTTGTAAAAGAGCTTGACTTAAAATCGTCTGATATTGATAAGATACAACAGATTCCATATCAACAATTACTAGAAGCAGGCGAAAAGGCGGTTGCCAAGGTGAAACTAGAAGCAGATAAAGAGAATTTTAAAACTTTCATATTTGGATGGGCACCTACAATTGACGGTAATGTGTTGCCCTCAAAGTTATTCTACCCTACTCCACCTGAGCAAAGTAAAAACATACCCATATTAATAGGGACTACCCTACATGAGTTTTCTACTAGCACATATGCTCCTTCACTCCGAACTATTACTCATGAACAATCAATTGAACAATTAAGAGAAAAATATGGCAATAGAGTCCATGAATATATTAATGCATTTGAAAAAGCTTACCCTAGTTATACACCTAAAGATCTATTTGATGTAGATTTTATTTTTCGCCCCAACACTATTGAGTTTAGTAACATCATATCTTCATGGAGTAACGCACCTCTATATATGTATCTATTTACTTGGGAGTCTCCGGTATTGGATGGTACATTAAGAAGTTTACATTGTCTAGAGCTTCCTTTTGTATTTAATAATATTGAAAGACATAGGAGTATTACGGGTGGGGGTCATGAAGCCATGATTCTAGGTGATACCATGAGTTCTGCATGGATAAATTTTGCGAAAACAGGCAATCCTAATACCGAAAGTTTACCTGAATGGGAGCCTTATACTACTAATAATGAATCGTTAATGATTTTCGATAAAACATGTGAATTGAAGAAGGGTCATGACAAGGAGTTGATGGACATTATTCGACTTTTCCCCGTTCGTGGCTTATAAATTTAAAAACTAATTAATCTAATTAACAATCTAAAAAAAAAGAGATGAAAAAGAAAGACTCGTTTAAACGACATTTTTTGTCAGTGCTTTCCTTTATGGTATCTGTGCATATGCTTATGGCACAAGGTTCTGTTGAAGTGAAAGGTAAGGTTATTGATAACCAAAATGAACCAATGATTGGTGTGAGCGTACTTGAAAAAGGTACTACTAATGGAACTATTACCGATATAAATGGTAATTACAATTTATCTGTTAATCAAGGAACTACCTTAGTTTTCTCTTATATAGGTTATATAACTAAAGAGCAAACAGTAAGAGGAAATACACTTGATCTCATAATGGATGAAGATATGCAAGCCTTAGATGAAGTTATAGTAATTGGCTATGGTGTACAAAGAAAAAGTTCACTTACAGGTGCTGTATCTTCGGTTAAATCAGAGGATTTGGAAGCTCGTACAATTACACGTCCAGAAATGGCACTTCAGGGAAAAACTTCCGGTGTGCAAGTCTTGAGCTCCTCTGCAAGACCAGGAGCTAATCCTTCTGTACGCATCAGAGGTATAAGTTCTAATAGCTCCAGTGATCCTCTATATGTGGTAGATGGTAGAATATCCGCCGACATTGGAGGAATTGATCCTAATGACATTGAATCAATGGAAGTACTAAAAGATGGTGCATCTGCTGCAATTTATGGAGCTGCTGCAGGTAATGGTGTTGTTTTAATCACAACAAAAAGAGGCAAAGGATCTGGAAAAATAACTTATAGTCTTCAGCACACATCGCAAAGTTTAGGTAAAATACCCGAAGTAATGAACTCACAGCAATATAAAGACTATTTTGTTGAAGCAGGTAAAATTACAGAAGGTGCTTTTGATTTATACTGGGATGGTGTTACAAATACTAATTGGACAGATGTTGCATTTGAGAATAGTTCGATGATGAGGCATAATGCAACATTTCAAGGTGGTAATGATAATGGTAGCCTTTATTTATCCTTATCACATCTGAACAATGATGGAATGGTAGTTGGTAATTATGATACATATAACAGACTTACTGGTATGATAAATGCCAGCTGGAAAGTTAAACCATGGTTAGAAGTTGTAACTAACAATCAGATAGAGCATTATAAAGTTCAATCTGTAGCAGAAGGTTCTGAATATGGTAGTCTTTTATTGTCTGTACTTCAACTTGACCCATTAACTAAGCCACTTTATCCTATAGATAATTTACCTCAACACATGGCAAGTATATATGAACAACATCCAAATATGTTGGGTGATGGCGATGGCAACTTATATGGTATATCAGCTTTCACAGGAAATGCTGAAGCGATAAATCCACTGGCAATGCGTGATCGTTCGTTCTCTAAGAACAGAGGTTATAATATCAATGGATCAACATACTTAAATTTTACTCCAATAAAGCCATTAACTTTTACTTCAAGATTAGGATATCGTTTATCTTCATCTTCTTCATATGGAGTTGGTCACGATTATTATTATCATGGCACAGCAAAACAAGATTATATTCAAGTTAACGCTTCGGATAATAGCCCAACCTACTGGCAATGGGAAAACTTTATGAATTTTGATCAAAAATTTGGTGATCATAATACAACTCTGATGCTAGGTACTTCATTTAGTGAGAGTCGTAATTTTGGAGTTAGTGGTAATAAGCGTGGCGATGACCAGAACCTGGGTTTCCTTCAAGATGATCCTCTCTTTTGGTACTTTGCTTATGCAACTTCTGATGCTGCAAAAGATATTAATGGAGGAGAAGAAAGATTTTCACGAAAGCTTGCTTATTTTGGTCGCTTGAACTACGATTATAAAAACAAATATCTTGCTCAATTTTCTCTTCGTGCTGATGCAGCTGACCTTTCTGTATTGCCACAAGACAAGCGTTGGGGTTATTTTCCTGCAACATCTCTTGGATGGGTAATTTCTGAAGAAGATTTCTTTGGAGATGTGAAGGATTGGATGACTCATCTTAAGTTTCGCGCAAGTTGGGGACAAAATGGATCTACAGCTTCACTGGGTGGATATCTATGGAATGTGTCTGTTGGCTCAACAGGTCACTTAGCAGTTGGTGATAATAACAATTTCTATTATGTAAATGGGTATGCTCCTAGTGCAACTGGTAACTCACAATTAAAATGGGAAACATCTGAACAAACAAATATTGGTATAGATGCACGTTTTTTAAACAATCGCCTATCTTTAACTGCCGATTATTACAATAAGGAAACAAAAGATTTAATTGTTTCAGGTATTACAGCATCTACAGTTGTAGGTAACACATTTTCACCTGTAAATGCTGGTAATATTACAAACAAAGGTATTGAGTTAGAACTTGGATGGCAAGACCGAATAGGAAATTTTTCATACGGCATAAGAGGTAATATTGCAACTCTAAAAAATGAGGTTACTTATATACACGAATCGCTTGCTGCAATTGATGGTACGACTTTAGTTACCTATGGTGCAATTACCCGATTTGAGGTGGGTAAACCTGCATGGTATTTTTATGGTTACGAATTTACAGGTGTTGATGAAGAAACGGGTGAACCAAATTTTGCCGACATAGATGGAGACGGTGCAATTACCGACAATGATAAAACTGAAATTGGTAAAGGTATTGCAGATCTAAATTATGGTATTACTTTAACAGCAGGGTGGAAAAACTTTGACTTAGTAGTATTTGGAACAGGATCTCATGGTAATGATATTTATATGGGATTAAATCGTGTTGATTATAACCTAAATCAACTTACTCATTTTACCGAAAACAGATGGACAACAAATAATCGCAATGGTTCTACTCCAAGAGCTTACGCAACAGACTTTACAAAGTTTATGACTTCATCTGGTTCTGTATTTGATGGTTCATTCTTTAAAATTAAGCAAATCCAGCTTGGATATTCTATTCCAAGAATTCTATTAAGTAAAATATCTGTTGATAATTTACGAATTTATGGTTCACTTGAAGATTACTTCACATTTTCAAGCTACCCTGGTTTCGATCCAGAAGTTACAGGTGTTGGAAGTGGCCTAGGAGTGGATAAAGGAAGTTATCCGAATTCTAAAAAAGTTGTAGTAGGCTTAGCCGTAACTTTCTAATTATTTATTTCAATAAAAATTAATAAGAAAACAACATGAAAAATAAATATTTATTATTATTGATAGTAGCACTTATTGCATTAAGCAATACTTCGTGCGAAAGCAGACTAGATATTCCACAAAAAGGTGTACTTGATTATTCTTTTTATTACCAAACAGATGAGCATGCCGAAGC
>JAAZCL010000352.1 GCA_012513315.1 Bacteroidales bacterium
TATCTTACTTGGTATACTTGACGAGAAGAATAGTGCATCGAGAATGATGAAGGATGCGGGTATATCTTTAGATCACTTGCAGGCAGCAATTAATGATTTAAGAAAAGGTGAGAAGGTAACAAGCCAAACCGCCGAGGATACTTATCAGGCGCTAAATAAATATGCTGTTAACCTCATTGAGAGGGCTAGAGATGGTAAACTAGACCCAGTAATTGGTAGAGATGAAGAGATAAGGCGTGTGCTTCAGATTCTGAGTAGGAGGACTAAAAATAATCCTATCTTAATTGGTGAGCCGGGTTCCGGTAAGACTGCTATTGCTGAGGGACTTGCATATCGTATCATTCGGGGTGATGTGCCTGAGAATCTTAAGAGCAAGCAGGTATATTCTCTTGATATGGGTGCACTTATTGCTGGTGCTAAGTATAAAGGTGAGTTTGAAGAGCGCTTAAAATCTGTTATAAATGAGGTAACAAAATCTGATGGTGAGATAATACTGTTTATTGATGAAATTCATACACTAGTGGGTGCCGGAAAGGGTGAAGGTGCAATGGATGCTGCCAATATCTTGAAACCTGCCTTGGCACGTGGTGAGTTGCGCGCTATTGGTGCTACAACTCTTGATGAGTACCAGAAATACTTTGAGAAGGATAAAGCCTTGGAGCGTCGTTTCCAGACGGTTATAGTTAATGAACCAACAGAAGTTGATAGTATCTCAATTTTAAGAGGTTTAAAAGAGCGATACGAAAATCATCATAAGGTGAGAATTAAGGATGAGGCAATAATTGCTGCCGTACAACTATCGAGTAGATATATTACTGACAGATTTTTACCGGATAAGGCTATCGACCTAATGGATGAGGCTGCGGCTAAGCTTAGGATGGAAGTAGATTCCGTTCCGGAGGAGCTTGATGAGATTATGCGTAGGGTAAAGCAGCTTGAGATTGAGCGTGAGGCTATTAAGCGCGAAAATGATCAGCCTAAGGTTGAGTTGTTGACTAAACAGATTGAAGATTTAAAGTCTGTGGAGGCAGAGCACAAAGCTAAATGGCAATCGGAAAAAGAATTGATTAATAAAATTCAGCAGGCTAAGATTGATATTGAAGATGCTAAGTTTGAGGCTGATAAGGCCGAGCGTGAGGGTGATTATGGCAAGGTTGCCGAATTACGTTATGGTAAGATTAAAGAAAAGGAAACCGAAATAGAGGCTTTGCAAACTGAATTGCACGTGAGGCAAGGAAGTAGCGCCATGATTAAAGAAGAGGTTGATGCTGAGGATATTGCAGATGTGGTATCGAGATGGACAGGTATACCCGTAAATAAAATGTTGCAGAGCGAACGTGAGAAATTGCTTAACCTCGAAACAGATCTTCATAAACGTGTTGTGGGTCAGAATGAAGCCATTGAAGCAGTTGCGGATGCCGTGAGAAGGAGTAGGGCAGGGTTGAGCGACCCAAAGCGTCCTATTGGTTCTTTTATTTTCTTGGGAACAACGGGTGTGGGTAAAACCGAACTTGCCAAGGCGCTTGCTGAGTATTTGTTTGACGATGATGATATGATGACTCGTATTGATATGAGTGAATATCAGGAGAAGTTTAGTGCCACCAGATTGATTGGTGCGCCTCCGGGATATGTGGGTTATGATGAGGGTGGACAGCTAACAGAAGCTATCCGCAGAAAGCCGTATTCTGTGGTTCTTTTTGATGAGATTGAAAAGGCTCATCCCGATGTGTTTAATATCTTGTTGCAGGTGCTAGATGATGGTAGGCTAACTGATAATAAGGGTAGGGTGGTGAACTTTAAGAATACCATTATTATAATGACTTCAAATATGGGATCTAGCGAGATTCGAGAGAATTTTGAAAAGATTACTCCTTTGAATAGAGAAGAAGTTATTGATAATACTCGAAACTTAGTAATGGATATGTTAAAGAGAAATATCCGTCCGGAGTTTCTTAATCGTATTGATGATATTATTATGTTTATGCCATTAAGTGAGAGCGAGATAACACAGATTGTGAAACTTCAGCTTGACAAAGTGGCGGATTCTCTTTCTGAAAGTGGTATTGTTTTAAAATATAGTGATGAGGCAATAAAGAGTATTTCTGAAGTTGGGTATGACCCTGAGTTTGGTGCCAGACCAGTGAAGCGAGTGATTCAGAGAAAAGTGTTGAATCAGTTGTCTAAGGATTTACTGTCGGGTAGGATAGATAAATCGAAACCAATTACTATTGATGCAATTGATGATCATATATTCTTTAAGAATTAATGATTTGCACCTGATGAACTTTACGCTAAATAAATATTATTATTGCTATAAAACAACATTATTCTTTTGACGGAACAATAACATCTTTATAGGGAAATAGTATTACCTTTTCCAAAACCCTGGAACGAACAGAGATAGTACAGTAAAGATTTCTAAACGCCCAACCAGCATCAAAAAGCTGAGGAAGTATTTGGTGAATTCTGTGGTTGATTCAAAAGTACCTACGGGTCCGTATGAGCCTAGTCCAAACCCGTAGTTGCTTATTGATGAGAGGGCAACGCTTATCGACTCATCAAACGTCATGCCTGTTAAACTTAAAACGGCTGCACTAAAAACTGTGAGTACAAGGTATAGAAAAACAAAGGCTATAACTTTTGCAATTGTATCGTTTGAAATTACTTTGTTGTTCATTTTTACCATGTATAGCGCATCGGGATGAACCTGGCGTTTGAATACAAGGAGTGAGTTTTTTGAAAGTACTATTAATCGTGATATTTTCATACCCCCTGAGGTTGAGCCTTCGCAACCGCAGAAAAGAATCATTACAAGAAATAGCATCCAGTAAAATGGTCCCCACGAAAGAAAATTGTCTGTAGCAAACCCCGTTGTGGTTATAGCTGCAACTACTTGAAACAAAACCGTTCTGAAAGTTTTTTCTATGTGTGACTTTTGTCCTGTGGCTAATAATGCAACAGATATGACAACTGTAAACACTAAAATAATAGAAACATACCAACGAAACTCTTCGTCCTTAAATATAGATGGAGTCAGCTTGGCAAATAAAGCAGAGATGAGTAGAAAGTTGGTGCCACCAAAAAACATTAGTAAAGTAATTACA
>JAAZCL010000353.1 GCA_012513315.1 Bacteroidales bacterium
TAAGAGGTTTTCATAATGTTACACTCACACTAACATCTGCTGATGCTACGTCTATAGTACTTACAGACATTCTAGGTTATTCATTAAAAGAGCAGAATGGCAGTCGCTACCGTTTTGAGACAGATACTATTGATACTGCCAATATTATAGATATTATTGAAGATGCAAGCGCACCTGTTGGTCGTAATGCCGCCGGCACCAACCATCATATTGCATTTAGAGTAGAAAATGATGATATTTTAATGGAGGTTCGAAAGCGTGTTGTAGCTGCCGGATTAAATATTACTCCTAAAATAGACAGAGACTATTTCTTCTCATTATATTTCCGCGAACCGGGTGGCGTGCTCTTTGAAATTGCTACTGACAACCCAGGCTTCACAGTTGATGAGCCTCTTGAGAGTTTAGGATCTGCATTGAAATTGCCTACTCAACATGAGAATATGAGAAGTAAAATTGAAGCTGTATTACCAAAACTATGAGCAAGCTGATTTCTGGAATTCACCATGTAACAGCAATTTCTGGAGATACTCAAAGAAATATTGATTTCTACACCGGGGTTCTTGGACTTTACTTGGTGAAACAGACAGTAAACTTCGATTATCCTGAAGTTTATCATTTTTATTTTGGTGATAAGCAAGGTACACCGGGAACTATAATGACCACCTTTCCTTATGGTGAAGATGCAAGAATGGGCAGACATGGAAAAGGAAAGATAAGCACTACCGCATTTTCTGTACCATACCTTTCATTAGATTATTGGTTAAAGAGACTTGAGCATTTTCAAATCTTATATAAACATCCTCAAGAGAGGTTTAGTGGCAGTGAAGTGGTAGTTTATTTTGAAGATCATGATGGAATGGGAATTGAATTGATTTTTAATGATGCGGACAATCGTGAGCCTATTACAAATGGATCAGTTCAAAGTGAGTATGCAATACTAGGAATTCACCATGTTGAACTATGGTTAGAAAGCTATGAGCTAACAGCTGCATTACTTACAGAACAACTAAATCATAAACTTATAAGTGAAAGTTCTGGCACATTACGATTTGGAGTAGAGAACAGTCCGGGAAAGTTTGTAGATTTATTAGGTATGCCCAACTCTATGAAAGGATTAGAAGGAAGAGGAATGGTGCATCATGTAGCCTTTTCAACATCAGATGAAATTAAACTCAAGGGGTTAAAAGAGAATTTACTTTCTTACGGAATAGTTCCCACAAGTGTTAGAGATCGCAATTATTTCAAATCGATATACTTTAATGAGCCTGGTGGTATTCTTTTTGAAATAGCAACTGAAAATCCAGGGTTTGCAGTTGATGAAGATCCTGATAGATTAGGACAGTCATTAAAACTCCCCCTTCAATTTGAAGAAACAAGATCTTCTATTGAAAAGAAATTGATTAAGTTTAATTATAATCCAACAGAATTTAAATTATTACAATGAGTCATAATATAGATATTAAATATGCTGGAATACTTTTAGAAAGTGCTAAAAAGGCATTAATAATGCTTCACGGCAGAGGAGCAACCGCCGAGAGTATACTAACACTTGGCGATCATTTAAATGTTGCGGAGTATGCTTTATTGGCACCCCAAGCAACAAATAACACATGGTATCCCTACTCTTTTATGGCACCTTTTGAAGAAAATGAACCATGGTTAAGTTCTGCAATCGATATAGTGAAACAGACCGTTAATAAA
>JAAZCL010000354.1 GCA_012513315.1 Bacteroidales bacterium
AAAAAATAATAGTTAGCCCGTTAAGGTTACAAGATTGCTGAACTAAAAATATTGATGTACTTTTGTATTCAATAATGAATATTGAAAAAAGATGAAGGTACTTGATTTTTTAGTTCAATCTAATGAGATATTAAATGACAGGAATAATTTAATTAAGGTCTCTCCGGCAAATAATGAAACCTTGCCTGAAATGTTTCCTGGTCAGTTTGTCCAAATCCTAGTTGATAATTCTCCTGAAGTATTCTTAAGGAGACCTATTTCTATTAATTATTTTGATAAAAAGAAAAATGAAATATGGCTCCTGATACAGCGTGTAGGAGAAGGCACCCGTAAAATATGTGAACTTAAATCCGGAGAAACAATTAACCTCATGTTTCCGCTTGGGAACTCATTTACAATACCACATAAAGCAGGAAATTATCTGCTTATTGGTGGAGGTGTTGGCACTGCTCCTATGCTTTTCTTGGGTCAAAAGATAAACGAGTTTGGCATCAAGCCCGACTTTCTACTTGGGGGTAAATCTGCAGCAGATATACTTCAGCAAGAGGAATTCGATAAATATGGCAATCTATATAAAACTACAGAAGATGGCACTTCGGGTGAAAAAGGATATGTAACCGATCATACTATATTAAAGGAAAAAAAATACGATTATATTTTTACTTGTGGTCCTAGACCAATGATGGTGGCTGTTGCTAAATATGCAAAAAGCAACGTAATAGAGTGTGAGGTATCTCTTGAAAATCTTATGGCATGCGGTTTTGGTGCATGCTTATGCTGTACAGAGAAAACAGTGAGAGGAAATGTGTGTAGTTGCACCGAAGGACCAGTATTTAATATTAAGGAATTGACATGGCTAGATTAAATGTAGAAATAGGAGAATTAAAACTAAAAAATCCAGTTACAACTGCTTCCGGAACATTTGGATACGGAACTGAGTACAAAGATTTTATTGATTTAGGTAGACTGGGTGGTATTTTTGTAAAAGGAACAACTATCGAGCCACGCCAGGGTAACAACTATCCAAGAATGGCCGAGACGCCTTCAGGAATGCTCAATTCTGTTGGATTGCAGAACAAGGGTGTAGACTATTTTGTGGAGCAACTCTATCCCGTTATAAAAGAGTACGATACAAATATAATTGTAAATGTCTCTGGCTCAACAATTGATGATTACATTAAATGTACAGAAAAACTTGTCGATCTTGATAAGATGCCGGCCATAGAGTTGAATATCTCTTGTCCCAATGTAAAAGAAGGAGGTATGGCCTTTGGTGTTTCGTGCGAATCTGCAGCTAAAGTAACACGTGCCGTAAGAGATATATTTCCAAAAACACTTATAGTAAAACTATCTCCAAACGTAACAAATATAGCCGATATAGCCCGGGCTGTTGAAGCAGAAGGTGCAGACTCAGTGTCACTTGTAAACACTTTTATGGGAATGGCAATAGATATTGAGAGTAGAAAACCAAAACTCTCAACTATTACAGGAGGTCTTTCAGGTCCGTGCATTAAACCAATAGCTGTGAGAATGGTTTGGGAAGTTTTTAATGCCGTAAAAATTCCTGTAATCGGTATGGGTGGAATTAGTAATTGGCAAGATGCTATCGAATTTATTCTAGCCGGATCTCGCGCAATTCAGGTAGGCACATATAATTTTATCGATCCAACTATCTCCGTAAAAATCGTAGACGGTATAAATGAATATCTCGATAGACATAATATAGAATCCGTTAATGATTTAGTAGGTCAAATGCTCTAATTGATTACTTATTTGCTATTCAACATGATATATGATTCTATTTTAACCACAATAGTATCATTTTGTAATATTTATCACCTTTATATTTGACAAAAAGGAAATAAACACTATCTTTGTTTGACAAAAAATAGAAAATATTTCTGAATGAGTACACAGGATATGTCAAATTTATACATCCCTCAAGATTATAAACCTCTGCTAAGTCTCGAACAGACTGAGTTAGGAATCAAGAACATCAAAGATTTTTTTCAAATCAATCTATCCTCTGAATTGAGGTTGCGAAGAGTAACAGCACCACTTTTTGTTGAAAGTGGTACAGGAATAAACGATGATTTAAATGGTATAGAACGTCCTGTTCGTTTTCCAATAAAAGATCTTGGTGATAAAAGTGCAGAAATTGTGCACTCATTGGCCAAATGGAAACGTTTGACTCTTGCCGACTATCAAATTGAAAAAGGATTTGGTATATATACCGATATGAATGCTATCCGTGCTGATGAAGAGCTCGATAACACCCATTCGCTTTATGTAGATCAATGGGATTGGGAACTTGTGATTGGAGATAATGACAGATCAATCTCTTTCTTAAAGCAGATAGTAAAGCGCATATATGCGGCCATGCTTCGCACAGAATATTTGGTTTACGAATTATTCCCTGTTATAAAACCCCAGTTACCCTGCGATATTACATTTATTCATGCCGAGGAGCTCTTGCAGAGATATCCCAATATGAACGATAAACAGCGTGAAGATGCAATATCCAAAGAGTATGGTGCCGTATTTATAATGGGCATTGGTTCACCGCTATCTAATGGCTTGCCTCATGATGGACGTGCACCCGATTACGACGATTGGAGCACTATTAATGAAGAAGGGTATGTTGGACTCAACGGCGACCTACTTGTTTGGAATCCTGTTTTAAATAAAGCAGTAGAACTCTCTTCAATGGGAATAAGGGTTGATTCTGAATCTCTAAAAAAGCAAATTAAATCGGTTGGACAAGAAGAACGTCTTTCTCTATATTTCCACAAAAGATTAGTCAACAACGAATTACCACTTTCTATTGGTGGCGGAATAGGTCAATCACGCCTGTGTATGTATTATTTGCGCAAAGCACACATAGGTGAAATTCAATCGAGTATTTGGCCTTTAGACATGAAAAATAGAGCTCGCAAACATGGGATATTCCTAATTTAAGCTGTACAATACTTTCATTCACTAAAGTTAGATTATTTCTGGCTATGGCAAATACAAGCAAGCTTGAATCTGCTCATTTAGCTTAACGAAATATCTCACTAAAGCTAGACTATTAATCGCTTAATAACTTTATATCATGGATGTTAAGATTGAAGAAGGATGGAAATCACAATTAAAAGATGAGTTCAAAAAACCATATTTTACAGAATTAGTAAGGTTTGTAAAAGAGGAATATAGCACCAAGACTATCTATCCACCTTCAAAATTGATATTTAATGCTTTCAATTGCACTCCCTTTAACGAGGTTAAGGTTGTAATTGTAGGTCAAGACCCTTATCATCAGCCCAATCAAGCGCACGGCTTGTGCTTCTCAGTTAATGATGGTGTCAGAATACCACCTTCTCTTGTAAATATTTATAAAGAAATAAATCTTGATTTAGGCACACCCATACCTACCTCTGGAAATCTAGAGCGATGGGCAAAGCAAGGAGTATTGCTACTTAATGCCACCCTAACTGTAAGTGCCGGCGCTGCCGGATCGCATCAGGGAAAGGGATGGGAACAATTTACTGATAGTGTTATAAATTCACTTTCTGCAAATAGTGATAATTTGGTGTTTATGCTGTGGGGGTCCTATGCACAGAAGAAAGGTGCAACCATAGATCAGAGTAAACATCTGGTAGTAAAGTCGGTGCACCCATCACCACTATCTGCACATAGAGGTTTTTTCGGTAACAAACACTTCAGCAGAGCAAATGAATATCTTATTTCAAAAGGAAAAAGCCCCATAGACTGGTAATACCAAAACTATGGGACTTTATATATAATTGTTTATTTAATTTAATTTATCCTACACTTCCTTCAAGTGAAATCTGAAGCAATTTCTGAGCTTCAACAGCAAATTCCATTGGCAGTTTATTTACCACCTCTTTCACATATCCATTTACTATCAGGCCAATAGCTTCTTCCTCGCCCAAACCACGTTGGTTGCAGTAGAATATCTGATCTTCACTAATTTTAGAGGTTGTTGCCTCATGCTCTAACACCGCTGTAGGATGTTGTATATCAGTATAAGGAAAAGTGTGAGCAGCACAATGATCCGTAAGCAGCAAACTATCACATTGAGAGTGATTTCTTGCATTCTCTGCCTTCTTAGTAATTTTCACTAAACCTCTGTAGCTATTCTGACTACTTCCTGCAGAAATACCTTTAGATACAATTCTACTTCGGGTGTTTTTACCAAGATGTATCATTTTAGTTCCGGTATCTGCTTGTTGGAAGTTATTTGTAACTGCAACCGAGTAAAACTCGCCTACAGAATTATCTCCTTCCAAAATACAAGAGGGGTATTTCCAAGTGATTGCCGAACCAGTTTCTACCTGTGTCCACGAAATTTTAGAATTTACACCTTTGCAGATACCACGCTTAGTTACGAAGTTATATACACCACCAACACCATTTTTATCTCCGGGATACCAGTTTTGCACTGTTGAATACTTCACTTCGGCATTATCCAATGCAACAATCTCAACAACTGCAGCATGCAATTGATTTTCGTCTCTCATAGGAGCCGTACAGCCTTCAAGATAACTCACATATGAACTATCATCTGCTATAATAAGAGTGCGCTCAAACTGCCCTGTGTTAGCAGTATTAATTCGGAAATAGGTTGATAGCTCCATTGGACATCTTACACCTTTTGGAACATATACGAATGAGCCATCACTAAAAACGGCCGAGTTTAAAGCACCAAAGAAATTATCTTTATATGGCACAACTGTTGCCAGATACTTTCTCACCAAATCAGGATGATGCTTAACGGCTTCACTAAAAGAGCAGAAAATAATTCCCTTTTCGGCCAAAACATCTTTAAAAGTAGTTTTAATAGAAACACTATCCATTACAGCATCAACTGCCACACCTGTAAGCATCTTCTGCTCGTTTAATGGGATACCAAGCCTTTCAAAGGTTTTCAATAGCTCTGGATCTATCTCGTCGAGACTCCCAGGTGTTTTCTTTTTTGTTGGATCTGCATAATATATCATATCCTGATAATCAATAGGAGCAATATCTAGATGAGCCCAATCAGGCACCTCCATAGTCAACCAATGACGATAAGCTTTAAGGCGAAACTCAAGCAACCACTCGGGTTCTTCTTTCTGTTCCGATATATGACGAATAACATCTTCATTTAACCCTTTATCAATCACATAAGTCTCCACATCAGTGGTAAAACCATATTTGTAATCTTGGGTGGTTAATTCAGACAATATTTGATCTTGATCTAACTCTTGCATAATTTAATCTGTTTAAAAAAGGTTTGCATGACAAATAGTAACAAACATGCGCGTTTATTGTTTATACAAATATACTGCTTTTTCTTAAATTACTTAAACCTGTATTGTTATTCTATTTTTTATAATAGTTTTAATTAGTTAAATAACAACAGATTCAAACTCAATCTTATCCACTATAAAATACATTCCCTAACATTGAACAAACCTATTACTTAAAATGTTAAATAAGAGAATTACAAATAAAATTAAATTAAATATGAAAAAAGTAATATTGCTTTCAGTAGCTTTAATAGCTGGTTTAAGCTTAATGGCGCAGTCTCAATACAAAGTAGACCCAGCCCACACATCCGTTAATTTTAAGGTTAAGCATAGTGGAATAACCTTTGTTAATGGTAAATTCGAAAAATTCGATGGTGGAATTATCGGAGATATTAATAATATTGAGCAGGCTAGAGTATTCTTCAATGTAGATATTGCTAGCCTCAACACAAGTGTTGAAATGCGCGACAACCATCTACTAAGTGCCGATTTCTTTGATGTTGAGAAATTTCCAACTATGACTTTCGAAAGCACAAGTGTTGAGAAGGTAGAAGGCGATAATTATAAGCTCCACGGAAAGCTTCAATTAAAAGATGTAACCAAAGATGTAACTTTTGATGTTGTTTATGGAGGTTTGGTAAAAGGTGATGATGGCTCTGAGGTTGTAGGTTTTATAGCAAAAAATACAATTAATAGAATCGACTATAATATTGCTTACGATCCAGACGGAGCAGGTATTGGCAAAGATGTGCACATTGTACTTTATCTAGAATTTAAGAAAGAATAGCTTAAGATTCAATTCAGATTCACTAAAGTTAGACTATTTCTCGCCATGGCATATACGAGCAAGCTTGTATCTACTCATTTGGCTTAACGATATAGTTCACTAAACCTAATACTATTAGGATATAAAATAAGAAAGTCGGTTAATAGCCAACTTTCTTATTTTGTTTAATAACCTTTCTTTAAAAATAAAACTCTACTTATTATCTTTAAAATATCTTGCAATAATACCATCTGGTAAAATTATATCTTCAAGTTCAGAATAAGGAACAACCACATCAATAACTCCCATTGAGTAAGGAGCAATCTCATACTGGTTATATGAGTAGTGAATTCCCTCGTCGTTTAACCAAAAATTATTGTTTGGTGCAATATCTTCAATAGTAAAAAAACCCCTCATTAATAAAGAATCAGGAACTTCAGCATCATACTGATTCATTAAGCTATGCACAATTTTATCTGTCAATCTCCTATAATAATCTGGCACAAACAAATCCTCCTCCGAGATAGTTACAAGCTCATTCAGATCGATATTTGTATAAATTATATTATAAGAACCATGCGCTCCTCCCTGATAATCGCTATATTCTACAGCATAACTTAATATCGAATCATTCTCAAACAATATTTTATTGTTTGTATTCAAATAATACCAATACCATGACGGAGTATTTCCGTCTAAGCGTGAAGCTTCTTCGTAATAAAGGTTAGACAAAGATTTATATCTCTCGCTGTAAACACTTACATACTGGTCTATAGCCTCTTGCGGAGTCATAGAGTCATACTCCATATCGCCAAAGAAAGTACCTTTAAAAATTTGCTCAAGCCTTGCTAAACTTTCTGTATCTTTAAACTTAGTAGGATAAATGAAAGTGATATTTACTTCGGAAAAAGGCAAAGTGGTGTCACTCTCTGCAAGAAGTGGTATTTGTTTTGCTACAACAATACTGTCGTATGCAATTATGGTTGATTTACCTCCCCCTCTGTTTCCTTCACAAGAACCAAGTATAGAGGTAGCAAATAACAATATTAGAGCAGTATAAAAAAAACTATTTATTCTCATCTTATTACAATATATTATGCAATGTTACTTCTTATATGTTATAACTCCCCTCACAATGAAAGGTTTATTACTGAACCACCTGTTTAACAGCACCTAGCTCTGGATAGAAAAACACTTTTATGGGTTGTTTATTATTATCGAACATTCTCCTTACAAGCACATCTTTAGTTCCAAACTGAACTACATCAACCTCCATGTTCTTTGCAACTCTGTTCTTAAACTCAATTACAAGATCTGCCTTTGCAGGAATATTATAAACAATACCCTCACTTAGCTTCGACTCTAAACGTTGCAACTCCTTTGCAGATAATTGCATATCAACTTTTGGAGTCTTGTTTGTAAGAGATAGATATATTGGTTCTCCGGCAAGGTTGTCAACATCTACAACACCCAGTTTTTCTGAAAAGCGTGCTATAACCTGTCTGTCAATATTATTTTGCTCGGGTACCACAACCACTGTTTTTGTGAAATATTCGGTTTCTAATGAGCCTGCAAACAATTCGGTCAGTGCCTTTTCTTGTCTGTCTATTTCGCTCATTACAACATTGTAAGCATTACCGTCTGGTGGCATACTTTCTGCTTCGCCCGATAATATGTCGCTACGACTTCTTCTCAGATCAAAAATTTGTCGTGCCACAAGCTCAGCCTGTTTTGCTGTTGATCCCGCCATAAGTGTTTCTTGAGAAAGATATCTCCGTGGGTTTTCTGAGCCCGAGACACCAGCAGGTATAATAAGATCTGCTCTTACCTCAGACTCCGGCTCTGCATTAATAGAAACAATAAGTCCGTCTTCCCTTAAAAACACAAAAGGCTCAACACTTTTTGGCCTAAAAGCAACCATATACGAGTTGTTTTTATCTGGTATACCTCTGTTTACTACATTAATATCTTCAAGAGAATAAACAACTCTGTTTTCTATTACAGGATTATCAATAGCAAGATATCGCTGTGCAAATGTATAGAAATCTCCTCTCTGATAAGTGCTTTTTTTAATTGTTAGAGTTACCTCAAAGGAAGTAACCGGGAGTGAATAAACCACTCCATAATCGTTTGCTTTAACTGCATTAACTCTAACAGTTTTCTGTGCTGAAGCACACGAAGAAATTATAAGCAACAACGTAAGGATATAGCTTTTTACTCTCATTATTATAAAGGTTTTATTCTAATTTATATGCCGATTTAAACTGTTCCAAAAATTTAATATCATTTTCAGAGAACAATCTTAAGTCTTTTACCTGATATTTCAGGTTTGTAATACGCTCAACACCCATCCCGAGTGCATAGCCAGTATATGTTTTACTATCAATACCGCAATTCTCTAGTACATTAGGATCTACCATTCCACATCCAAGAATCCCTACCCATCCTGTATG
>JAAZCL010000355.1 GCA_012513315.1 Bacteroidales bacterium
CCCGCAGAGGTGGTGTAAACGGAGATTTACTTATTGTGGTAGAAGAGGAACAGGATCCTAATTTAATTCGTGATGAAAATGATGTTATTTATAACCTTTTCCTAAGCTTCCCCACTGCAGTTTTAGGTGGTTCTGTAGAAGTGCCTACAATTGATGGAATGGCTAAGGTGAAAATAGATCCGGGCACACAACCAGGTAAGATCTTGAGGTTACGTAATAAAGGACTACCAACTGTAAATGGTTATGGAAAAGGAGACCAACTTATACATGTAAATGTATATGTTCCTGAAACCCTTTCTAATAAAGAACGTAAGGTTATGGAAGAAATGGAGAAGTCTGATAATTTTGCTCCTTCAACTACAGCTAAAAAAAAGGTGTTTAATAAGTTTAAAAAAATGTTCGATTAACAAAACGCAATCTTTATATAACATTCTAGAAATAGCGGCGGATTATAAAATCTGGCCGCTATTTTATTAACTACTAAAATCAAACTATTTATCGCTTTTGTATGTTCACTTGAAAGTAGGGCTATTTCTTGCCATGGTATAAATCAAGCAAACTTGTTTCTGCTAATTTAGCGTATTTCTCGCTATGGCATACTTTAAAAAAACAGATAAATAAAACCGACATGAATAACTATTCAATTAATTCCTTAGAGCAGTACTTCAAAATCTATCGCAGATCAGTTAAAAAGCCTAAAAAATTTTGGGGAAAGATAGCAGAAAACAATTTCACCTGGTACCAAAAATGGGATAAGGTTGTTGAGTTTGATATGCAAAAAGCAGAGTTTGAATGGTATAAAAATGCTAAGCTGAATATTACAAAGAATTGTATTGACAGACATTTAGCGAACAAAGGAGATAAAACAGCTATAATTTTTGAACCAAATAATCCAGAAGATCCATCAAAATATATAACCTACAATGAGCTTTATAAAGAAGTCTCTACTATGGCCAATGTTCTTAGAGATCAGGGAGTGAAAAAGGGTGATAGGGTATGCATTTATCTTCCAATGATTCCTGAGCTTGCATATAGTATGTTGGCTTGTGCTCGAATTGGAGCTATTCATAGTGTTGTGTTTGCTGGTTTTTCTTCCAATGCACTATCTACGCGTATTAATGACAGCGATTGTAAGTTGGTAATTACCTCAGATGGAGGATACAGAGGAGCTAAAACTATTAATTTAAAAGGTATCGTAGATGAGGCACTTACTAAAAGCCCAAGTATAGAAAGGGTGTTAGTGGTAAAAAGAACTGAAGAAGAGATAAATATGCAATCGGGGCGTGATCTTTGGCTTCAACCACTCATAGATGAGTCTGAAACTACAAGTAAGGCCGAGATTATGGATGCAGAGGATCCCCTCTTTATATTATATACATCAGGATCGACAGGTAAGCCAAAAGGAATGGTACACACTACCGCAGGTTATATGGTTTTTACCGCGTATACTTTTAAAAATGTGTTTAACTATAATGCAGACGATGTGTTTTGGTGTACCGCAGATATAGGGTGGGTAACAGGACATTCGTACACTATTTATGGTCCACTCTTGAATGGTGCAACAACACTAATGTTTGAGGGCACTCCAACTTATCCAACTTATAGTAGATTTTGGGAAGTTATACAAAAGCATAAAGTAAATCAATTTTACACAGCACCCACTGCAATTCGCTCGCTGGCAAAAGAAAGGATTGAGTTTGTACAGAACTTTAAGCTAGATACTCTAAAAGTAATAGGTTCTGTTGGAGAGCCAATAAACGAGGAGGCATGGCATTGGTATAACGACCATGTTGGAAATAAGCGATGCCCATTAGTAGATACATGGTGGCAAACAGAAACTGGAGGGATTGTTATATCGGCTATTCCATTTGTGACTCCAACAAAACCAACATATGCATCACTTCCTTTTCCCGGCATAAAGCCGGTTTTGATGGATGAGCTCAGAAATGAGATAGAGGTAAATCAGAAAATAGGTAATCTTTGTATTGAGTATCCATGGCCAGGTATTGCCAGAACTATATGGGGCGATCATCAACGTTATGTAGATACTTATTTCACAAAGTTTCCCGGAAAATATTTTTCGGGTGATGGAGCCTTGAGAGATGAGGTGGGTTATTATCGTATAAC
This sequence comes from Bacteroidales bacterium, assembly GCA_012513315.1. Classification (GTDB taxonomy): domain Bacteria; phylum Bacteroidota; class Bacteroidia; order Bacteroidales; family Dysgonomonadaceae; genus Proteiniphilum. The sequence goes on from JAAZCL010000355.1 coordinate 2,128, forward strand.
CGGAAGAGTAGATGATGTTATAATTGTTTCGGGACATAATCTGGGTACTGCCCCAATAGAAGATGCAATAAACGAGCACCAGGCAGTTGCAGAGAGTGCTGTAGTTAGTTTTCCTCACGATATTAAAGGAAACGCATTATATGGCTTTGTTGTATTGAAGGAGGTGGGTTTGTGGAGAGACCGAAATAATCTTATTAAAGAAATTAATCAGCTCATTTCTGATCAGATAGGACCAATTGCCAAGCTTTCTAAGATTCAATTTGTTACAGGACTTCCTAAAACACGATCGGGAAAGATAATGCGACGTATATTAAGAAAAATTGCTGAAGGAGAAAAAAGTGAATTCGGAGATATTACAACCTTAGTAAATCCTGAAATTGTGGAAGAGATTAGTAAGGAATCACTTTAAAGTATAAGTATAGATAAACAATGTTGAAATATTGCACTTACCATTGGTGTTATTAATTTCTTTTACTATATTTACTGATTAATAAAGGCTGCTTTATTAAATAATTAAATAAATTGACAAGGTAATATGAAAAAAAGAATTTCTCTCCTACTTTTTCTTAACTTGTTTGCATTTACATTTTTTATCCACTCGGCGGATGTAGTGCAAGTAAAACAGACAAAGGTTCCTATTTTAATTGATAGAACAGACAACGTGTTATTTTATGTACGTATAAATGCAGAAGAGTCTAAAGAATTAAATCAGATTACTCTTAAATTTGCTGATGATGTAAATATAAAAGAAATATCTTCTGTAAAACTGTTTTACAGCGGAACTGAAGCGCCTCAAAGATTTGGACAAATACACTATGCTCCATTGAGTCAATATGTTTCTAGCCACTCACCAGGTAATACACTGGCGGCAAATCCTTCTTACTCTATTAAAGTAGTAGAGGCTCGTTCTCCTAAAAACGAGGTGGTTTTATCTCCTAACTACAAACTATTTCCAGGTATAAACTACTTCTGGGTTAGTCTGCAGATGAAACCAAATACTTCACTTTTATCAAAGATAGATGTGGAAATTACTGGTGCTCGTTTGGATGGAAAGGATGCTCCCTTAACATTTGCAACAGAAAAAGAAGATCACAGAATGGGTATTGGTGTAAGACATGCCGGAGATGATGGTTCTTTTTCTTTCAGAATACCTGGATTGGTAACTTCAAATGAAGGTACTCTACTAGGTGTATATGATGTAAGATATAATAATAGTGCCGACTTGCAGGAGTATGTTGATGTTGGTCTTAGTAGAAGTACAGATAAAGGACAAACATGGGAGAAGATGAGACTTCCATTGAGTTTTGGCGAATATGAGGGTATGCCTAAAGCGCAAAATGGAGTGGGTGATCCTGCAATTTTAGTGGATAAAGTAACAGGCACTATATGGGCAATAGCTGCATGGACTCATGGAATGGGTAATGGAAGAGCTTGGCCAAATTCTATGTCGGGTAACGGCAAAGAAACAACCGCACAATTGGTTTTAAGTAAGAGTACCGATGATGGCAAGACATGGTCTGATCCTATTAATATAACCGAGCAAGTAAAAGACCCGTCGTGGAACTTCTTATTGCAAGGGCCGGGTAGTGGTATAACTATGGAAGATGGAACTCTTGTGTTTGCAATACAATATATCGACGCAGACAGAATGCCACATGCTGGTATTATGTATAGTAAAGACAGAGGTGAGACATGGACAATTCATAATGCTGCTAGGGCAAATACTACTGAAGCGCAGGTTGCAGAAGTTGAACCAGGTGTTTTGATGTTGAATATGCGAGACAATAGAGGTGGCAGTCGTGCTGTAAGCATAACCACTGATTTGGGTAAAACATGGAAAGAACATGCTTCATCGAGAACAGTTTTACGTGAACCTGTTTGTATGGCTAGCCTAATTGCTGTGAAGGCAGAAGAAAATGTGATAGGGAAGGATATTCTTCTGTTCTCAAATCCAAACACTACTTCAGGAAGAAATATGATAACTATTAAAGCAAGTGTTGATGGTGGGCATTCGTTTCCGAAAGAGTATCAGGTATTGCTTGATGAGGAATTTGGATGGGGTTATTCATGCTTAACTATGATTGATGAGGAGACAGTTGGTATCCTTTACGAAAGTAGTGTAGCA
>JAAZCL010000356.1 GCA_012513315.1 Bacteroidales bacterium
GCTTATAACTGGCATTGGCACCTTGGTGTTTTTATATGCTTCGGCCTACATGAGAAGCTATGAAGGCACTGATAAGTTTTATTTTCAGCTTTTCCTTTTCGGCGGAGCGATGCTCGGCTTAGTGCTATCGGCAAATCTTATACAGCTTTTTGTTTTTTGGGAACTCCCCAGTTTCCTTTCATTCTTGCTCATAAGTTTCTTCCACAAAAAAGAGATGGCGCGCAAAGCTGCCTTCCAGTCACTTATTATAACTGCCTTCGGGGGTTTATTATTATTGACGGGCGTTTTGCTGCTTGGCAGCGTTGTGGATAGTTATTCGGTGGTCGATTGGTTGGAAGGTGCTCAAACAATAAAGAACAGTGGTTTGTATCTTCCTGGACTGCTTTTAATATTGGCTGGCGCATTTACAAAATCGGCACAATTTCCCTTCCATTTCTGGTTACCTAGTGCCATGCAAGCCCCAACACCCGTGAGTGCCTATTTGCACTCAGCAACAATGGTCAAAGCAGGTGTGTTTTTGCTGGCATTGCTTAGCCCCATCCTTGGCGGAACAATTGAGTGGACCTATATTATTACCCTTGTGGGTGTAACAACCATGTTTTTGGGAGCCTATTTCTCTATTACTCAAACAGATCTGAAAGCAATATTGGCTTATACCACCATCAGCTCGTTGGGTATTTTGGTACTGCTCATCGGTATTGATACAACACTCTCGATAAAAGCGGCTATGTTGTTTTTATTTGTGCATGCTTTTTATAAAGCTGCATTGTTTATGGTAGCTGGTTTTATAGACAAGAAAACCGGAACGAGAGAGCTATCTAAACTTGGTGGCCTATACAAACATATGCCCATCACTTTTGTAATCAGCATACTGGCTTTGCTGTCCATGGCAGGCCTACCACCCACGCTGGGTTTCTTAGGTAAAGAACTTATTTACGAAGCCAAGATAGATTCACCGGGAATTGCCTCGTTGGTACTTATCTTAGGGGTTGCAGCTAACACCCTTATGGTTGCTGTTTCCATGTACTTTATGTTCAAAGTTTTTTTAGGCAAAGAAGGAGCCTACCCAAAGCAACCCAACGAAAAAGGATTTCTCTATTTATTGGGACCTGGCGTGCTCCCCTTACTCAGCTTACTCCTTGGCCTTTCACCAGCGGTACTTGGGGATGAATTGGTAGAACCGGCACTCAGCAGTATCCGAAAAGAGATGATAGATGTGGAACTTAAATTGTGGCACGGTTTCAACGATGTTTTTCTTCTGAGTATGCTCACTGTAATGCTCGGCATGATATTTTTTATCGTTGCGCTTAACAAAAAGCAGTTTCTCGTCAAGTGGAGATTAATTAATGAACGTATTTTCACTATTAAATTTACCAATATATTTTATCAGTTGCTCGACGGTTTTTTAAACTTTTCGGAACGTAATACAAAGCGTCTTCAACATGGATACCATCGATTTTATATTCTCACAGTAATTTTATTTACTTCTGCTCTACTCTGGTTTGAGATATATGTTACGCGTAATTGGGTGTTAGATACTCAATTTAGTTTAACACCGTTGTATGTATCAGGCTTGGTAGTTATCATTTCTTGTGCCGCCTTCTATGCTGCAATAGCTCATTCAAGAATTGCAACTATAATTTCAATGGGAGTAAGTGGATATGGTATTTCTCTCATATACCTTTATTTTAGCGCTGTTGATTTGGCTATTACGCAAATATTGGTTGAAACTCTTGTTGTAGTTATGTTTGTACTGGTATTGGGACGTTTGCCGTTTTTTGAGACATTGTCTAATAAACTTACAAGGGTACGGGATTTCATTATTTCTCCCATCTTTGGTAGCGCAATGACTGTGTTAGCCC
>JAAZCL010000002.1 GCA_012513315.1 Bacteroidales bacterium
TATAAAGAGTTTATGACCGAGAGATACCTTGAAAACGTTTCAATTAACAATGCACTAAATATAAGTGAACTTGCAAAAAACGTTGCAAATGCAATCGAAGCATTTTTGTTGGCTAACAAGCTGGCTTATGCCGATAATGAAATACTTTCGGCTAAGGGTATAAAAAATAATATGAGTTGGGAAGAAGCACAAAAGGCATATGTGGCTGAAAAGAGATTGACTGATTACAACGATTTTTACAATTTTATACCTTATAATGAGATGTATATGTTGCTGCTTCCTAATCTTTCATATTATGTGAGAAGTGTAATGTACGCTCGTGATGTTGTAGGCGATCCTTTTGAGCTTTTAAAACATTTTGCACAACATAAGGATGTACTGCAAGAAGACCGTGCAATTATTACTGATTATATAGAATCTCAAGAAAATAATACCCCTTCTTTAAATACAAACATAGAAGAAATTGAGAATAAATATAAATCAATAACAGACGAGTATATAAAAAACAATATTGGTGCTGGATTCCTTTCTCAAATATGGAATGATAATGAGGGGGTAATATTTGACTTGATTAAAGGACAAAAAATGAGCACAGGATTACAAGATTTCAATCCTCTTACAAAAGAACAGATAGAAGACCTCTCTAATACACCTGGTGTAATAAGGCAAATTATTTTGGAAGAAAACAATCAACTTCTTGCTAAGATTGAGGAGAATAAGAAGAAGACAGGTTTTACTGTGCTTACTCCTCCAACTACTTTAGATGAAGAGTTGGTTATTAAGATGTTTGAACCATTTAAAGGTAAAGTAGTTTTGGTTGATGTGTGGGCAACATGGTGCGGTCCTTGCCGTTCTGCAAACATTGCTATGGAACCTCTGAAAGCACAGTTGGCTGATGAAGAAGATTTAGTATATTTGTATCTTGCTGGCGAAAACTCACCTGAGAATACATGGAACAATATGATAGTCGACCTTAAAGGGCATCACTACAGAGTTAATGAAGCTCAATGGAATTATTTAAGCGAAAGTCTGAATGTAGGTGGAGTTCCTACATACATCATCTTGGACAGAGAAGGAAATCACACTTTCCATTCTGTAGGGTTTCCGGGAGCAGATACTATGAAGAGAGAATTAAAGAAAGCACTTGAAAAAATGTGATTTATAAATACACCAACCATGAGAATAATATTAACATTATTGTCTTTTTTCTTTTTATTAAGTGGCTGTAATCAGGAAAAACCGATACAACACCCACCTTTTTCTGATCAGGAAGTATTAGATAGAGGTGACGTTGCTATTGTATACGGAAAAATAAATAACCTACAAGTGTACCCTCATGTAAATGAGGTTACACTTACTTTACCCGATTTCTCAAAGACGGGTGAAATACACGTGTCTCCAATTGACACCTTAGGTGAGTTTAGATTTGAAATATACCCAATAGTGACTCGCGAATTCACTCTTACTCCTATTGAAGATAGGCTTTTAATAGCTCCGGGTGATACTCTTTATATTGAGCATGATTTTGCAGATTTTACCAATACTCAGTTTTCAGGTTCTGCTGCAATTGAAAATAAACAGATTACACAATTCAGAAACATATATCTGGGGCGTTATAATTATGATTTTAAGCTGTCTTATATAGAATTTAAAAGCATAGCAGAAAAGCAGGTAAAGGAATATTTTGAAAAACTAACCGCTTTTCAAAAAGAAAATAGCACTTCGGAGCGTTTTAATAAATGGGCAGATATGCAAATTAGTCTCGATTATTATGGTGTATTGTTTGAGTATCCTTTTCAATACTTCCTCAGAACAAATGAAGATTTTACTACTAAAGATGAATATTATAATTTTCTTCCTGAATTTGAGAATACTATAGATGATTCTATGATATTGAATATTTACTTTCGATTAATAGAAAGATATACTATGTTGAAGAAGTTTGGATATAACCCTATGCCTAAGGTTGATGTAAGTCTTACGGATCGTGTATTAATTGACTCCCTATCATCAATTTCAGAAAACTCCTTTTTATCTCAATTTGCAGTTGCATCTCACCTTAGCATAGGCACCAAGGCAAATGTTACAGAGATAATAGATGAAAATGAAGAACAAGTAAGCAAAATAATCACTAATCCATTCTTACGCAGTGCACTGCAAAACGAGTATAATAGGATAAAAAATATAAATCAAATCCAAAAAAATATTCTGATGCAGTAATGGGCAAAAATGCGTTTGAGAGTCAAGGCGAAGGAGTTAGTCTTAAGAATTCTTTTAATGTTGTAAAAAGAATCGTTGATGAGAATTCGGGTAATGTTATTTATGTTGATATATGGGCTCCCTGGTGTCCTCCATGCATTGTAGAAATGCCTGATAGCAAAACACTTTCAAACTACTTTTCTAACAAAGACGTTACTTTTGTCTATCTGAATATAGGTGGAACTGACAAGCAATGGAAAGAAATTATCAATAAATACGAACTTAGTGGGATCCATTACTATTTAACAAATAAAGAATGGATAGATGTAATGAATCGTTTCAATGCAAAAAGTATACCTTATTATTTACTATTTGATAAAGAAGGTATAATGGTTGATTTTGGTAATCACTTGCGCCCTTCAATTCCGGAAACTAGATCTGCAATTGAGAAATTGTTGGAGTAAAATCAGACAAAGTTCTTGTCAATAAACTTAGAGTTCAATAATCTTGCAACAGCCATATAGTTGGTTTTGAATACTATTTCATCGCCAACATGATATTTCTTTTTGCCCTCTTCGGTTTTGTTTGAACCTATATCTACCACCATCATATCGGAAGTAATTCCAACAAACTTAACATCTTTATCCATTACCTCAAGGTCGGCATCATCTACATCAAGCATACCAAAATCGAGTATCGCTTTTACCGTGGTATCGTTAGGTTTCAAGTCACTAAAATCGGCAGTGTGACCAATATTTGCATCGCTTAGCACTCCTTCGGGCACAATCTTTTTCTTCTCCAGCTCTATAATATTTGCTCTAAACTCAAATGTATCTGTGTGAAGATTCATAAACTGCTCGTTCTTCAAAGGGCTTACTCCAAAGAAAGCTGCCTCACCAATTCTGAAATGATTTATATTAGGTGGCACTGTACCCTGATCTATTAACGGAAGTGTTATAGAAGACCCCCCTGAAATGAATCGTAAATCTTTATTGAAACGTGCCGAAATTAACTCTTTATAGATTGATAGCTGTAGTAGCTTGTCGTAATTGGGCTCAATGCCATACATGCAGCCAAGGTTAGACCCCAATCCGATAACTTCGATATGAGGGAGATTAAACACCTTTTCGTAGAACGAGATTAAGTCTTCTCTATTAACACCCTCTCGTAATTCTCCTAACTCGATCATAATGATGATCTGATGAATTTTATCTTGCCTTTTAGCAGCGTCATTCAATGCCTTAATTGTACTAAGTGATGAGTTTAGCGATATATTTGCATACTCTACAACCTCATCGGCATAAACCTCGGCAGGGGGTTTAATGTAGATTGTTCTCATATTTGGATTAACAGCTCTTAGATTTCTCAAACTGGTTAATCTTGAATCTCCTACCGAATGTATCTTTTCTATTACCTCATCTGTAAGAATGTGTTTTAGGAACTCTTTATCACCAGAAAACACTTTTGTTACAAGGCTCCATTGGATATTATGTTTTTCAAAAAAATTACTTAAAGTCTTTATATTGTCTTTTATTTTCTCTTTCTGTATTACCAGTAGGGCCATAATTATTTTTTTAACCTCATTTCGAGATATGGGTTAGTAAAACCAAATTTCTCATATAGCTTTTTAGCAGGATTATCGGCATCAACATGAAGAGCTATATCTCCTTCGGCATTTTCAATTGTGCTCTGTAAAAGCTTTTTCCCAATTCCTTTACCTCTATGATTTTTATCGGTAGCAATATACACCAGAATATTCTCGGGGATATATCCCTCCATACCTGTTTTATTTACAACTACAGCTGCTCTTATCTCCTCTTCCTCAATAAGAACCATGGTAAATCCACCAAAAGAAGTAAACTCTTTTATAGAATAATCTATTGCTCTTTCAATTTGATGTTTTGGGTCGCCATACTCTTGAAGGTTATCGAAAAGGAAATCGACAACTTCACTTTTTTCACTCTCGGAGGGTTTGTTTTGTTCGTTAAATATCTTTGTTTTTACCATAACTAATCTGCTAAAGTAGACAAAACATATTGGAAAATAAATAAATAATGGAAAAAAATGACCTCAATTTATGCTTTTGGTCGGTTCGCTTGTATTCTCTCGCCTAATGATTATAGTATCACCAGCATTAACCTCCAACTTGCCTAAACTTTCCTCGTCCTTGTCATTTTTATTCTTCTTTGAGAATAATCTGAATAGCCAACTTTTTGAAATGGTTTCGGCAGCTTTTGTAATCTCTATAAGGCTTTGGTCTACTTTAGCAATAGCTGTATCTACATTATGCCCCATTTGCTCGTCGTGCAATAATCGGGGTAACACCCCATCACCATTATTAATAGTATAAGAAGTATGGTAGAGCTCATTTACCAAGGAGTCTGCTTTTTGAGTTGTGGAATTTAAATTGACCATAATACTGTTAACCTGAGAGGTTATAGAATCACTGTTAACCAGTTTTCCTAAGTCGCCCTGCCCATTATTTATTTTTCCTGTAATCTGATTCATATCCGAAAGCGAAGCATGCAAACGTTCAGTTGCGCTCTCGAGACTTGTTGTAATATTATTTTCATTTAATAGGCGCGCTATATCCCCGTCGCCTTCATTAAGTTTATCTGTTATGGTGCGAAGATTGGCCACTGTGCCTTTGGCTTCATCAAGCATTTCGGTGGCTTGTGCAATCATAGCCTGAATATCAAGCCCAACCGATACAGGCAAATAATCTCCTTGTTGCACTTTCCCCATTGCAGGATCACCGGTAGATATAAGTACAATCTTACCTCCCATCAACCCCTCCTGCCCTATCTGTACGGTAGAGTTTTTGTAGATATAATCGGTATAAGTATCGCGAATTGTCATGGTCACAATAACCGAAGAGTCTGCTACAAGTTGAATATCTTTAACCGTACCAATATTGATTCCGGCAAACCGCACTATATTACCTGTCATCAATCCTCTAATATCTTTAAACGAAGCATGAATATCTGTGGTGGAAGAAAACAGGTTTTGTTTACTACCAATCAGATATATAGCTACAATAAATAGTATTACTGCCGATGCTACAAAAATACCCAGCCTTAAAGCTTTCTTTGTTTTCATCTTTATATTGTTTATGTTTTTTACTAAATAAAATAATCGCGTATCTCTTTTTCTTCACTTTGACTTAACTCATTATAGGTTCCATCAACGATAAAACGGCCTTCTTTCATTATTTTTATACTGTCGGTTGCTATTTTGGCACATTTCATATCATGTGTAATGATAATGGCAGCAGTATTATATTCTTCTCGGACCTTAAGTATCAGTTCGCTAATTTCACCAGATGTTACAGCGTCCAGCCCTGTGGTGGGTTCATCATACAGTATGATTTCGGGCTTTAATATCAGCGTTCGTGCCAAGGCTATTCTTTTTTTCATTCCTCCCGACAACTCTGATGGCATTTTACCAATTGCATCAAGCAACCCAACACTTCGGAGCGATCCTTCAATCAGCTCTTCGGCATCCTTCTTATTATCTACAAATTGTGTTCTGCGTATGGGAAAAAGCAGGTTCTCGCGCACACTCATTGAGTCGTACAAAGCCCCTCCCTGAAACAGATAGCCCACCTTCTTTCTGATCTCATTCAGCTCTATTTCATTGCACTCGAGCACATTGGTGCCAAGCACATTAACTTCGCCATAATCGGGCTCTATAAGCCTAACGATGCATTTAATTAGAACCGACTTGCCAATGCCCGATTTACCCACTACACCAAGGTTTTCTCCTCTTTGCAGCGTAAAGCCAATGCCGGTTAATATATCATTGTCCTTAAAGGATTTATATAAGTTGTTTACAACAATAACATTTTCTTTCTCCATATATCTCCTTAAAAAATGCTTGTTATTAATACAAATATTAAGTCGATCACAAATATAGTGAGTGATGAAGCTACCACGGCCGAGTTGGCAGCTTTACCCACAGATTCTGTTCCTCTGCCAGCAGTGTATCCTTTGTAACATCCAATTAAGCCAATAAAGAAGCCAAAGAAGACAGTTTTGAGTGTTGCAGGAAACAAGTCTACGAAAGCCAACATAGAAAATGATAGATTAATGAAAAGTGTGAACGGCATCGACTCAAATATGTTTACTGCTAAAAAGGCACCCAGTAGGCTGAAAGCATCGGCAAATATTACTAGCACAGGTACCACCAAAGTTGTAGCCAATACACGTGAAGCCACTACAAAACTGAGCGGACGAGTGCCCGATACCTCCATGGCATCTATTTGCTCTGTAACGGTCATTGCCGCTATCTCGGCACCTATACCAGAGCTTAGCTTGCCGGCGCATAAAAGACCCGTAATGACTGGTCCCAATTCTCGTATCATTGACACCGCAATTACACCCGGCAATAATGTTTGAGCACCAAAATCTGAGAGAATAGGGTTCATTTGCATTGTTAGTACCAGTCCCATAATAAAACCGGTTACTCCCACTAATGCCAA
>JAAZCL010000038.1 GCA_012513315.1 Bacteroidales bacterium
CCGATAAGATGGGTACTTACATGGGTATATTCAATTTCTTTATAGTGATTCCTCAAATTCTAGCAGCTAGTATTCTTGGATTTATAACACGCGAGTTGTTTAACGGACAGGTTATATTTACTATGATGCTTGCCGGTTTTTCTCTTGTACTTGGTGCAATTAGTGTATTTATAGTACAGGATAAGGACGATGTATATAAATTGAAGAGGCACTAATTCAATATTTTTATAACTAAAACAGACTCTTGAAATGAGAATAGGTAAATTGCTTTCGCTAATTCTAATAGGGTTATTAACTATATCATGTGTAAATAAGCCTGCCAAACAGGAAGAGGCCACTACAAAGGGTGTGCACCCCGAATGGGTCTATAATGCAACTATTTATGAAGTTAATACTCGTCAATATACCCCCGAAGGAACTTTTAATGCTTTTGCCAATCACCTGCCCAGATTACAAGAGTTAGGGGTGGATATACTATGGTTTATGCCCATTCAAACAATTGGCGAGAAAGACAGGAAAGGTAGTCTAGGTAGTTATTACTCCATAAAAAATTATACAGAAGTTAATAGTGAGTTTGGTACCCTCGATGATTTTAAAGAGGTGGTAGAAACTGCACAGAGCATGGGTATGAAGGTGATTCTCGACTGGGTTGCAAATCATACCTCTCGCGATGCTGTTTGGGTAGATGAACACCCAGATTGGTATGTTAGGGATAGCTTGGGCGATTTAAATGTTATGTACGATTGGACAGATATTGCACAACTTGATTACACAATTACCGAGATGCGAAGCGAGATGATTAAAAGCATGATGTTTTGGGTTGAAGAAACCGGGATAGATGGTTTTAGGTGCGACGTAGCGGGCGAACTACCCACCGATTTTTGGGAAGTGGCAAAAGACTCTCTTTTGGCTATTAATAACGATCTGTTTTTCCTTGCTGAGGCAGAGAAGCCCGAACTTAACGAATCTGCTTTTGATGCATATTACGCTTGGGATTTTCATCATAAGATGAATTCTGTTGCACAAGGAAAAGAGCCTGTTGATTCTCTTAGGGCATCTTTAAACAGGATGCTCAATAACTTTCCCAATCATGCTATTCCAATGTACTTTACATCAAATCACGACGAGAATTCATGGAACGGTACTGAGTTTGAACGAATGGGCGATGCTGTTAAAACACTTGCTGCACTAACGTACGTTTTGCCTGGTATGCCGCTTATATATAGCGGTCAGGAGGCTGGTTTGGATAAGCGACTAGAATTCTTTGAAAAGGACTTAATTGATTTTACCGATAAGGAAGATTTTACCGGGTTTTATAAAAAGCTCAATAGCCTTAAAAAGCAACATCCCGCTCTGCAATCGCAAGAGAGGGATGGAAGTATGAGTGAAATAGCAAATAATCACCCTCAAAAAGTTTGGTCTTTTAAAAGAACAAAAGGAGAGAGTGAAGTTGTTGCCGTTTTTAATCTTAGTAAAGATTCTCTAAATGTAACTCTAGAAGAAGACCTTAAAGGTGTAAATTACGACTCCATGCATGATTCTACCGATGTAGATATTACAGGAGAAGTTACCTTACAACCTTGGGAATACAAGATTTTATATAGATAATAAATTGTTAAGCAAGAAAAGGCTTTAACTGTTCAACCCAATTAACAATACGCTCTTCTGTTAGTTCTGGCTCATAATCATCGTCTAGTGGCAGTCCCACGAACTCACCATCTACAAGAGCGCGAGAGTACTCAAAGTCATAACCTTCAGGTGAAACTTTGCCTACAACGGTTGCCCCTTGCTTAATAATAATTTCGTAAAGTATACCAATTGCATCAACAAAAGAACTTGGGTATATCGATGCATCGCCCATTCC
>JAAZCL010000357.1 GCA_012513315.1 Bacteroidales bacterium
CATATATACTATGGGTGCTGCAAAACCAATTATTTCTTCTCCGTTTTGGTATGCAAAGGAGATGCTTGCAGATAATAGGGGTATGCTTTTCGATTTTAAAAATTAGGAACAGCTAAGTGGTAAGATTAATTTATTGCTTGATGATGAGGATCTTAGAAATACTATTGCACAAAATGCGTTTGATCTTGCTAAGGAGTGCTACTGGCCCGAAATTGGTATTAAATATAATGAATTAGCTGCTGAGCTTATTAAAAATGAGGGTGTTTATAAAACCGAATATGAGCTTGCTGATGAGAGTGAGCTTAAGTTTGAGTATCCTCCAATAAAACTAAATCACCTGCAAACGATGACGGATAATACCGGTATGCTTCAACATGCAAGGTATAGTATCCCTGATAGATCGCATGGTTATTGTACTGATGATAATGCGCGTGCTTTGCTGTTAAGTGTTATGCTTCAGGATGATGTTCAGGATGTTGATGAGCTTAACAGGCTTTCGAGTATTTATCTTTCTTATATAGACTTTGCATGGAACCCCGTAAAAGGGAGATTCAGAAACTTTATGAGCTATTCTAGAGATTGGCTTGATGAGGAGGGTACTGAAGATAGCAACGGTAGGGCGATATGGGCACTGGGCTATGCTGCTGCAAATTCAAATAGAAGCAATTTTTATCTTCATTCTAATAGTCTTTTCAGAATGAGTTTTCCGGTTGTAAAATCAATTTCTCATCCTCGTGCATTGGCTTATTCAATGTTGGGGCTAACTTATTATGTTAAAACTCATGGCGATGCTGAGGTGATTGAATTGCTTAAAGAGAAGGCATATCAATTGTATGGTTTTTTTGCTAAAACAATTGATAATGAGTGGTTATGGCACGATGAGAAGGTTACGTATGGTAATAGCAGAATTCCACAGGCTCTTATTTTTGCAGGTTGGTATTTAAAGGATGATAAATTGGCAGAGAGAGGGTTAAAGATTCTTAATTGGCTTATAGATAAGCAGTTTGCAAACGATATATTCTCGCCAGTTGGTAATGATGGATGGTTAACGCCTCAGCATAAAGCACAGTTCGACCAGCAACCGCTTGAAGCTAGTGGCATGGTTGATGCATGTTTACAAGCAGAGTCTTATACAAAAGATGAGAAATATAGCAGTTATGCACTGAAAGCATTTAATTGGTTTACGGGTGATAATGATACTGGCGAGGTGGTTTATGATTTCGCTACAGGGGGTAGTCGCGACGGACTAATGTCGGGTGGCGTGAACATGAATCAGGGTGCCGAATCTACTATCTCTTGGCTTATGTCGCTGTTTAATATTTCTCTTTATCTACGTGAAACCAAAAAAGTGTCTTTATGATTAATATAAATAAACTTCCAATTAGAATTCTTCCTTCATCAAGTCGCACCCTCGTGAGGCCTTTTGTGCCGGGTAGCGAGTCGCAGGTTGAGCATATTCTGTCTCGTATTTTCTCTACTCCAAAAAGTGATAGGGAAAGAATTGTTGATAATCTTCATAAGAGGCTAGAAATGCCTCATGATATATCTAAAAGAATGTTCTTGAGACATTATGAGAATATGAAGCCGCGTATTCCTTCTGATATGGAGCTTAATGATATTGATAAGCAGTTTATTGGAGCCTATTTTACTCAACAATATGCGTTGGAGTCGACTGCTCTTTTTAATCCTTCCATTGTGCCCCACCCTGTTCAGGATAAGGATGGGGTAACTCGTTTTATTTTTAGCCTTAGGGCAATTGGCGAGGGGCACATATCTTCTATAACATTTATGGAGGGTGAGATTGATAAGGATTTTAATATTACGGTGAAGGATAACTCGCCAATTATTTATGAACCCGAACGGAAAGATCATATTTACAATAAGAAAAGGATTATAAAGAAGGCTAACGATTTGGAGTTCTTGTCTAAATTTAATGAACCACTGTTTGATTTATTGTCCGATGAGTTTACGTTTGACGATTTAAGCAGTGCTGCTAGCAGACTCATTAACAGCAACATCGACAATAACCGTGAGGAGCTTATTAATTCTCTTGATGATATTAGGAAGCTGGCTTTATCTAATTTCACTCTCAAATTTGATACTGACGATATCTCGGAGCGTGCAATTTATCCTGCTTCTCCCTCGCAGAGCAATGGGTTGGAGGATGCTAGGTTTGTGAAATTTACAAATGATGATGGAGAAGTAACTTATTATGCCACCTTTACTGCATATGACGGCAAAAAGATAATGCCTGAAATGCTGGAGACTATTGATTTCAAAGAGTTTAGGGTTTCTACTTTAAGTGGTTCGGGTGCCAAAAATAAGGGTATGGCGCTTTTTCCGCGTAAGGTGAATGGAAAATATATGATGCTTGGGAGACAGGATAACGAGTCTCTTTATATTATGCAGTCTGATGATATTCATTTTTGGTATGATTACAAACCTTTACTGCAACCGACATTCGATTGGGAGCTTACTCAAATAGGTAATGGCGGCTCTCCGATAGAAATTGATGAGGGCTGGCTTGTTATTACGCATGGCGTGGGGCCGGTTAGAACTTACTCACTGGGGGCCGTATTACTTGATAAGGAAAACCCTTATAAGGTTATTGGCAGATTAGAAAAACCTTTGTTGTCTCCTGCTAAAAAAGAAAGCTCGGGATATGTACCTAACGTTATTTATACTTGTGGGGGTATGGTTATTGATAGAACTCTGATTCTTCCTTACGCTATATCTGATGTGGTGACTAAGTTTGCTACTATTAGTGTAGACGAAATCATTAATTCTATGAAGAAGATTGGATAATTTTGCAAAGTAAATGAGATAGTTACATGTAGAAGATTAGATAATTAAAATAAAAAATATTATATGAAAATTGCAATGTTGGCTCCAATTGCCTGGAGAACTCCCCCTGTTCATTACGGACCGTGGGAGCTGGTTACATCATTATTGACAGAAGAGTTGATTAAGAATGGGGTTGATGTTACCCTATTCGCTACCGCGAACTCTATAACGAATGCAAAGTTAAAATCGGTTAGCCCAATGGGTTACGAAGAAAATAGTGATATTGACGCTAAGGTGATGGAGTGCCTGCATATCTCAGAATGTTTTGAACAGGCAGATGATTTTGATATCATTCATAATCAATTCGATTTTCTTCCGCTTACATATTCGGGATTAACTAAAACACCGGTTGTGACAACAATTCATGGGTTTTCTTCGTCACGTATTATGCCTGTTTATAAGAAGTATAACAACAGCACACACTATGTTTCAATTAGTGATGCCGACCGTTCTCTGGAGTTAGATTATACTGCAACTGTTCATCATGGAATTGATCTGGCGCAATTTACTTTTAATCCTGAGCCTTCTAAAGGGGATTATATTCTTTATTTTGGCAGAGTTCATCATGATAAAGGAACTAAGGAGGCAGTGAAAATTGCAAGGGCGTCAAATATGCGACTTATTATTGCTGGTATTATTCAGGATGATGGGTATTTTAATGATTATGTGAAGCCTTTTCTTAAGGAGGGTGAAGTTGAATATGTAGGAAGTGTTGGTCCCGAAAAACGTGACTATCTTTTAGGTAATGCAAAACTGTTGCTGCATCCTATTAATTTTAATGAGCCGTTTGGGCTTTCTATTGTAGAGGCTATGGCTTGCGGAACTCCGGTTGTGGCTTTCAATAAAGGTAGTATGCCTGAACTGATTATAAATGGTGAAAATGGTTTTTTGGTTAACAACTCAAATGAAGCAATTGAAAGAATCAAAGAGATTGATAGCATCAGTCGCATGAATTGCCGAAAGGTTGTTGAAGAGAAATTCTCGAAAGAGAGTATGGCAAAAAAATACATAGAGGTTTATGAGAAGATATTGGGTTGATAATTACCCCAATATCGTCGCTTAATAAATTATTATATTTATATTTGTGCTAAACAATATTATATAAATTGACAGATTATGAAAAACTGGATTGTTGAATCTATTATTCTTGCAGCTGGGCTTATAGTTCTTGGCTTGTTATTAAATACTGGTATTAACAACTTCACAAGTCGAGACCGAGTAGTGACTGTAAAGGGTTTAGCCGAAATGGAGGTAGCTGCCGATAAGGTAATTTGGCCTTTGATGTATAAGGATATTGGCAACGATATGGCAACATTATACACTAATATACAGAGCAAAAACAAAACGATTGTAGATTTCTTAAAGTCTAATGGTATATCATCTGAAGAAATTACTGTTGCTCCTCCTGAGATTATTGATATGGAGGCCGAGCGATATATTAATCAGGCAATTCAATATAGGTATAATGCTACTTCGGTTATAACTGTTACTTCTAATGATGTTGATAAGATTAGGAAGCTTATTTCTGAACAGACTGAGTTGTTGAGGCAGGGTGTTGTCATAACCGGTGGTGATTACAGATTTAATACTTTGTATGAGTTCACTGGTTTAAATAACATTAAGCCTGGCATGATTGAAGAAGCTACAAAAAATGCCAGAGAGGCTGCTGAGAAGTTTGCACTGGATTCGGGTAGTAAGTTGGGTAAGATAAGAAATGCTTCACAGGGTCAGTTTTCAATTTCCGACCGTGATGCAAATACTCCTTTTATTAAGAATGTAAGGGTTGTAACTACTGTTAATTATTATCTGAAGAATTAACTATAAATACGGAAAGGATTGACCCTGAATATCTTAACGCCTAACTATTAATATGTAAAAGATTAACTATAAGCATCTTAAGGGTTTACTATAAAGAAAAGCGTTTTCCTTCAGCAATAAACTTATTGTATTTATGCTTATTAAAAATATAGTAAAAAGCACCTCGTTTAGAGTTCAACTTGTCTTTATCCTCTAGCTTGTCAAGTATCTCCATGGTAATCAACTTCTTGCGAAAGTTACGCTTGTCAAGAGGCATTTGATAAATAGCCTCATACAAGTCTTGTAGTGCTGGCAATGTAAATTTATCATTGAAGAAATGAAAGGCAATTGGTTGTGTTGAAACTTTGTACTGTAGTAGCATAAGAGCATCCTTTACCATTTTGTTATGATCGAATACAAGTTGTGGAAGCTCTCTTAAGTTTATCCATCTTGCATCAAATTTCTTTGCTAATGAGGTGTTGAATTTCTCTACCTTCACTAGTGCGTAAAATGCAACGGAAACCACTCTACCCCCAGTATCACGATTGACATCACCGTAGGCACCAACCTGTTCCATGTAAATTTCTTTCTGCTGTGTGTATCGATATAGTACTTTCTCTGCTGCTTGAGATATACTTTCACCTTTTTCCATAAATCCACCCATAAGCGACCATTCATTTTTCATAGGTTCAACTGGGCGTCGGGTTAAGAGGACATGTAATTCTTTATTGTGAAAGCCAAAAATTATGCAATCAACAGAAATCAAAAACTGATCGGTATTTTGGTAATACATTGTATTCATAGTAATTCACTTAAAGGTAATAGACTTGCAAGAAAAAAAAGAAAAGTCGGACGCCGATTAACCGACAGGTTATATCGGTATCCGACTTAAAGTATTTGTATAATAAAATTAAAGCTTTCTAGCTCCGTCACTTATAACCACATCGTACACTTTGGGTTCGTGACCATATTTATCTTTAAATTGTTCTTTTGCATCAACAATAAAAGAGTTGTACAATTCGTCTTTAACAAGGTTAATAGTGCAACCGCCGAAACCGCCACCCATAACTCTTGATCCTGTAACACCGTGCTCACGTGCAACATCATTCAAGAAATCTAACTCTTCGCAGCTTACCTCATAAAGCTTGCTCATTCCATGATGCGTTTCATACATTTTTTGGCCAACGGTCTCATAATCGCCACGTTCTAGTGCATCACTCACGTCTCTAACACGTTGAGTTTCCTCAATAACGTATTTTGCCCTCATGTAATCTTCTTCTGAAATCTCATTCTTAACTTCATCTAGCATCTGCATTGATGCATCACGAAGAAATTCTACTTCAGGATGACGTTTTGCTATTGTAGTTGCAGCAGTTTCACAAGACTCGCGACGTTTGTTGTATGCCGATGAAGCTAGCTCATGCTTTACTAATGTATCAAGTAGTACAAGCTTATAGCCTTTGGGGTCGAATGGAAAATATTCATATTCCATTGATTTGGTATCTAAACGAATCAGATGTCCTTCTTTTCCGAAGATAGAGGCAAACTGGTCCATAATACCACACTTCACACCAACATAATTATGTTCTGTACTTTGTCCAATTCTGGCAAGCTCAAATTTGTCGATACCTAAATTAAGCATATCATTAAGAGCAAATGCATATGTACTCTCTAAAGCAGCAGATGATGACATACCGGCACCAAGTGGAACATCTCCTGCAAAAGCTGTATCAAATGCTTTAATTGTTCCTCCTCTTTTAATAATCTCGCGGCATACACCAAAGATGTATTTTGCCCATCCTTCTTTAGGAAGATCTTCTTCGTTAAGACCAAACTCTGAGCTTTCACCGAGGTCTATTGCATAAGCTCTGATTTTATCAGTTCCGTTAAAACGAATTGCTGCAATCATTCCCTTATCAATAGCTCCGGGGAAGACAAAACTTCCATTATAATCTGTATGTTCTCCAATTAAGTTTACACGTCCTGGAGACGTGTAAACTTCTGGTGATTCATTTCCAAATTTCTCTTTAAATATCTTTTTTACTTCTTCTTTTGTCATATTTATATTTCAAAAAACAATGATAAACAGATAATATTAACTCAATTATCTTTCAATATTAGCTCAATTATCCTTCTACAGGAATTGATTGAGGGGCAGTATCTAGTGGTATATCTTCTTCATCTGAAACTGAAATACCTGTAGTTACATTTTTAGATCCGATTAATGCGTAATAAAGTAGATACGCAAGTCCAATCAACGGAACTATAAATGAGAGGATATATGTAGATTGATCAGCTACCCAGTTTTGTATTAGAGGTATTATTCCTCCACCCACAACCATCATCATGAAGATTCCTGATGCTGCTTTTGTGTATTTACCCAAGCCTTCTACTGCAAGATTGAAGATACTACCCCACATAATGGAGGTGCAAAATCCGCAGAGTACTAGCAATAATGCGCTTAACGGAACAACCGTCATTGCAAAAGAAGATCCGGTGAATACAGGTATAAGTGTAGTTACAGTTTTAGGAGATAAAATGGCACCTAAAATTAGAATCATGCCAATAAGAGAAACTGTAGTAAGCATAGATTTACTTGATACTTTACCACCCACCATGCTACCAATGAAACGGCCAATGAGCATAAGGAACCAGTAGGTACCTGCCACAAATCCACCGATAGTAGCAGCGTTTGATGGATCTAATCCTGCTCCTTTATCGGTTATATTAGAAAGATAAAAGTTTAATGTTCCTGGTATACCTATTTCTACACCAACGTAAACAAAGATAGCGATTGCACCCAAAACGAAATGGCGGAAAGCCCAAGGGCTTCTTTCATAAATCACATTCTTATTGTTTTTATGAGCGTCGGGGTCACTAATTGGTATAAAGAAGAGTATCATAAATGCAGCTGCAAAAACACCCATTGCAATATATAATACTGGGTTTACGTCATTGATTGCAGTATTAATACTAACAGTTCCAATTAAAGCACCAACAAGCATTGGAGTTAATGTACCTGCTAATGAATTAAAGGTGCCTCCTAATTGAATTAGTTGGTTTCCTTTATTACCACCACCTCCAAGTAGGTTAAGCATTGGATTTACCACTGTGTTAAGCATACATACAGAAAAACCTGCAATGAAAGCACCAATTAGATAAATTACAAAGTTTAATGGTAATGTAAGTAAAGTGCTATTTGCATCTACAACACCCGAAAGATATTGAGTAAATACACCCACAAACCCTACGGCAATAGCTACAAGAGCAGTTCTTTTGTATCCTATCTTTGTTAGCAATTTACCTGCTGGAATACCCATGAAGAGGTACGCGGCGAAGTTCATCATATTTCCAAGCATTCCTAGGAAATTGGAGCCTTCAAATTTATTACTCCAAATCACACCAATTGGTGCTGCAAGATTAGTCACAAAGGAAATCATTGCGAAAAGGAACATCATCGTGACGATAGCAACGATGTTTTTGTTTTGATTTTTAGTCATTTCTTATACTTTTATTAATGGTTTTATGTTTGATAAAATATATCCCTTTTTATATCGAGAATTTATAGGTTGTTCTCGATTCATAAAATTCTGAAGGACTGAGAATTATTGATGGATAGTCTGGTTTATTTATACTATCCGGAAAATGCTGTGTTTCGAAACATACAGCAGATCTTTTGGGATATGTATTTCCCTTTTTTGCAGTAAAGTTGCCGGTCATCCAGTTTCCTGTATACAATTGCATACCTGGCTCGGTTGTAAATATTTCCATTTTAATATGTGATTTTGGAGAGAAACACATTGCTGCTCTGGAATATTCATTTTCACTATTCTTATTTAAAACATATGTGTGATCGTAACCATTTCCAAACTTAAGTTGCTCGAAATCGTCATTGATTCTATCACCTATATTAGTAGGTTGTAAAAAATCCATAGGCGTATCCTTTACAAGCTCAGCTTCTCCGTATGGAATTGCTGTTGAGTCAGTAGGTAGATACGAATCGGCGTTGATTGTTAATATATGATCTCCAATATAAGAATCTCCTTCTCCAGAGAGATTAAAATATGAGTGATTTGTTAAGTTTAGAATTGTTTTTTTGTCTGTACTAGCGCGATAGATTATATCAAGTGAATTGTCTTCGGTGAGTGTATAGGTAACCCAAACAGATAAATTTCCTGGATAACCTTCTTCTCCATCCTTTGAAAGATAATATAACTCTATGCTATTATCTGTTACTTTCATTACATCCCATACAACTGCATTAAATCCCTTAATACCTCCATGTAGAGAATTGGGACCGTTGTTTATAGGTAATTGATAGTCTACTTCATCTAAAGTAAAACGACCGTTAGCAATTCTGTTTGCTGTACGGCCGCAAAGTGCACCAAAATAGGGCTCTTCTGAAGTTATATATTCATCTATTGTGGGGTGGCCTAAGACAATGTCTCTGAAATCTCCATCTTTGTCGGGTACCATTAGTGATACAATTTTAGCCCCGTAATTTGTTACTGTTAATTCGCTTCCAACTTTATTAGTTAGAATGTATAATCCGGTTTGCTTGCTTTCTACTGTTTTTTCAAAAGCTTCGACAAGCAAGCCGGACTTGCTATACATATTACTCATGTTATTTTCTTGGTTTATTGAAATTAAGATAAGGATGAAGATTGATCTCTTTTTAAATTGGTGTAAAATTAACACAGATATTTTCTATCACCTAGTAAAATTACATGTTATAAAACATAAACTTCACTTTTTAACATTATCCAATTAAATCAATCAAATCAATTTTCCTGGTAACCAGCACCTTATCAATTTTATTTACGTCTATATCCACAATCTCAAAAGTTAGGTTGTTATAATTAAATTTATCTCCTATGCTAGGTATTTTATTTATGCAAGCGAAAACGAAACCCGCAACAGTAGAATAATCTATTTTATCAAAATCAACCACAAACTCCTCATCATATTGTGTTAAAATCTCTATCGGAGCATCTCCACTTACTAGTGCCGAATTATCTTCTCGAATAAAAATAAGTGGTTCTGTTGACTCAATATCAGTCTCTTCAGGAACATTGCCAACTAGATTCTCGAAAATATCGTGAATTGTAATTATTCCTTCCAAGCTTCCATACTCATCAACCACTACAGCCATAAATTTATAACTGTTTTTAAAGTTTTCGAGCACCTTTTGTGCACGAACTGTATTCGGCACAATAATAGGTTCAGAAATTAGCTCCTCAATTGCAAAATCCTCGTCATTATTTAAACGTGTCAGAAAATCTTTCATCGCAATTATTCCTGCAAATTCATCAATTCTTTTTCTGCAAGCAAGAATTTTACTATGCTTTGTTTTTAATAGATCAGAAATAATCTCTTCTCTGCTTTTACTGATATCTACCCACTCCACGTCAGTTCGGTGAGTCATTAAATGTTTTGCACGTTTATCTGAAAAATAGAAAACTTGTTCGTGTATGATATTTTCTTCTACATCAATTATACCCTCATGTGATGCTGTTTTTAACATCGCTCTTAGTTCCATTTCCGATACCACATCATCTTTAGGTTTTAAGCCTATTAGTTTATTGATGAAACCGGTAGAGAATGATAAGAGTTTAACAAATGGATAAAATATGATGCTTACAATACGAATTGCAGGTGCTGCTTTAATTGCCATCTTTTCGGCATTATTAAGTGCAATAGTCTTAGGCACCAACTCACCAATTACAATTGAGACATACGTAATAAGAAATACTACCACAACCATTGATATTGCATCGGCAAAAGGAGCAGTAAAGGCAAACTGTTTGAAAAATGGTATGAGATCATCTGCAAATGCTTGTCCCCCATACGCACCGTTTATAATACCAATTAATGTAATGCCTACTTGAACGGAAGAAAGGAAATTATCGGGATCTGCCTTTAACGACAGCGCAATCATAGCGCCTTTTTTACCATTCTTGCTTTCTGCTTCCAGTTTGCTTTTCTTTGCTGATACAATTGCAATTTCAGATAATGCGAAAAAGCCATTTATAAGTATCAGCAGAAGAATGATGATAATATCTAACCACATATTCTATATTAATGTGTGAAATCTAGAAGTAGCTACCACAAAGGTGAAGGATAAATGCCTTCATCTGTCAGTTCTTTAAGTTTAGCTACTACTGATGGCCTATCTTCAGCATAAGTTACACCAAACCATATTGAAGGTGTATCAAGTACTTTTACATTAACTTTATTGTTAACTATAAGATCATTTACCACTAGTGGAATAAAAAACTCTGCTTTAATATTGTCTTGGTTCTCATTTAAGAAATCAATAAAATACTCATCAGAATATTTGAAGTAATCAGGAGTAAAACCCCACATATTCATAGAAACTGGTGTATTGTCTTCAATAGAAATCCAGCTTCCATTATCTTCGTGATAACTAACCTTTCCGTCAATACGCTTTATTTGAGTACGTTCTACTACTCCTGTAAGGTTATCGCTTTCATCGGTTTCACATACTCCGCGAGCAACAGTGCCACTTTCAGATAATGTGTTTCCAACTCTGTAACCAACCATACAGTATTTGTTTTCACTTGTATTTAGTGAAGTTAGGTAATCTGCAAGTACCTTAAAGCTTTCACGGCCGTAAAAGTCATCTGCATTTATTACTGCAAAAGGCTCATTAATAACGTTTTTACCCATCATTACAGCATGATTTGTTCCCCAAGGTTTCACTCTCTCGGGATTTGGTGTGAATCCATCAGGGAGGTTATCGGGTTCTTGAAATACCAATTCCACTGGTATTTTCTTTTCATACTTCTTCACAATTTTCTCTTTAAATTCTTCTTCAAAATCCTTTCGGATTACAAATACCAGTTTGCCAAAACCAGCGTTTACAGCATCGAAAATAGAATAATCCATAATGGTTTCTTTGTTGGGTCCTACCCCATCTAATTGCTTAAGACCACCATAGCGGCTACCCATTCCTGCTGCTAATACAAATAATGTAGGTTTCATTTAATAATATTTTAATGCTTATTGCTAACACAAATGTAATCTTTTTATATAGATCCAAGAAACGAATCGAATAAGAATTGAACTAACTAACACTGAATTAACACTCTTTGATTGTTAATTTTTTAAAGTTTTATAAATATTAAAAACAATTCTTCTTTATAACTGTTAAGTAATGAGTGAATGTATATTATGTTCAAATATCTTTTAAAATAAAAAAATAAGTCATGGAAAATGAAGTAACTAGAGACACACAAGACAAAACTATTGCAATAGTTGCATATCTGACAATTATTGGTTTAGTGGTTGCACTTGTTTTGAATAATGAAAAAAGAGATCTATTTGCAAAGTATCACATCAGACAATCGTTGGGATTAGTTTTAACAAGTCTTGCTTTAAGTTTAATTAATGTAATTCCTATCCTGGGTTGGATTGTTAGTATGGTAGGTGCGTTTGTATTACTTTATATGTGGGTAATGGGACTTTTAAATGCAATAAATGGCAGAGAGAAACCTGTTCCCATTTTAGGAGAAAAGTATGAAGAATGGTTGAAATCAGTTTAAATTCATACTTAAATTTTTAATTACAGGTTTATATAGACAATCATAATGAAAACTATTAAAATTCTTCTTATTTGTTCTTTCATCTTTATATTCTCTTCTACTGTAGAAGCTCAGTTTTTGAATAGGCTAAAAAACAGGATAGTAGAGAGAACTGAAGATGTAATAATAAACAAAGCTGCAGATAAGGCAGCTGAGCGAACCTCTGAAGCGATGGATAAGATTCTTAATCAGAATCTAGATGGCTTGTTCAATGTTGGTACCGGCAAAATAGTTGACGTATCCGAACTACCCTCTGAATACAAGTTTAATTACCTTTACAAGATAAAAATGGCTACCGGTGAAGGTGATATGGAAATGGATTATTTCTTTAATAAAAATGAGTCTTACTTTGGTGCTAGAAGCCAAATGGCACCCGATATGATTATGGTTTTTGATATTGACAAAAACCTATTTGTAATAAAAACAGGTGAGAGTGTAATTGCACGGCAGATTGATTTGGATGCAAATTTAGAGATGGAAGAAGAAGATTTCTATAATGATTATACTTTTAAAGAATTACCTAACAAAGAGTTCCTTGGCATAAGTTGCCCAGGCTATGAGATGGAAAATGATGAAAACAAATTTGTAGTATACATAGCTCCTGATGTTGGTGTGGGATTTGGAAGCGCCAATGGAAGTAAAATTGTGAATATGCCTAAAGAGATGCAAACCTTCAGCAAGAAGTACGAAAAAGGACTAATGATGTATATGGAGATGGAAAATAAATTGGATGCTAAAAAGAAGGACAAGTCTTTAACATCTATGGAATGTATCGAATTTGCAGAAGCAGACTCTACTATTAAAATTAGATAAACTTAAATTTATAGATTCAGAATCTATTATTAAGATTAGATAGATTTAAATTGATATCGAATAACTGATGCAATTTTGAATTTATTGCTCAAACGACTGCCATAAATTATCTTCAGGAACCGGAGCAGTTACCTCTATTTTAGTATCCGATACCGGGTGGATAAAAGAGATTGCTCTTGCATGTAAGCTTATACTTCCATCGGCATTAGATCTCTTTGCACCATATTTGAGGTCTCCTTTGATGGGGCTGCCAATTTTAGCAAGTTGAGTTCTTGCTTGGTGATGTCTTCCCGTTTCAAGATCTACCTCTAGCAAGAAATAATTTTCTGATGCACCTATTATCTTATAGTGCATCACAGCTTTTTTTGTGCCCTGCTTTTCATTGTCGAATGCAGTAGATTTATTGTTTCTCTCATTCTTTTTAAGCCAATGAATCAAAGTGTCTTCGTGGTTGGGTGGACTATTTTTTACTATAGCCCAGTATATCTTATCTACTTTGTCATATCTGAACATTTCATTAAGTCGTGATAGAGCTTTACTAGTTTTAGCAAAAACCACAATTCCTGTAGTTGGCCGGTCTAGCCGGTGCGTTACACCACAAAAAACGTTGCCGGGCTTGTTATATTTCTCTTTAAGATACTCTTTAACAATTTCCGACAACGGCTTGTCTCCCGTTTTATCGCCTTGAACTATTTCTCCGGAAGCTTTATTTACTATAATTATATGATTGTCTTCATAAAGAATGGTCATATCAGGTATTCATTCCTCCACAAACATTAATTACTTGTCCGCTTACATACGAAGATATATCGGATGCTAAGAAAAGAGCAACATTCGCAACATCTTCTGGAGTACCTCCGCGACGCAGTGGTATTTGTTTTGCCCATTCATTACGAACCTCTTCAGATAGCTGACCAGTCATTTCGGTAATGATAAAACCCGGAGCTATTGCATTAACTCTTATCCCACGTGAGCCAAGCTCTTTGGCAGTGGATTTTGCTAGACCAATCATACCTGCTTTTGAAGCAGAGTAGTTTGCTTGTCCTGCATTTCCAGATACACCAACAACGGAGCTCATATTTACAATGCTACCCGACCTCTGGCGCATCATAATGGGTGTAATTGCATGAATGAAATTAAA
Source organism: Bacteroidales bacterium (assembly GCA_012513315.1). GTDB lineage: Bacteria > Bacteroidota > Bacteroidia > Bacteroidales > Dysgonomonadaceae > Proteiniphilum. The sequence continues at coordinate 14,200 of JAAZCL010000357.1, forward strand.
CGCTGATTTAAGATTCACATTAATAACAGCATCCCATTGTTGCTCGCTCATTCTCATGATCAAACCATCTTTTGTAATGCCTGCATTATTAATAAGAATATCAATTCTACCAAAATCTTTTAAAACTTCATCAACTACTTTGTGAGAATCGTCAAAGTCGGCAGCATTTGAAGCATAACCTTTACACTTAACTCCTAATGATGAAATCTCGTGCTCTGTAGCCATACCCACTTCATCAATATTTAAATCAGTAAATGCTATATTTGCACCCTCAGAAGCAAATTTCATTGCAATTGCTTTTCCAATACCGCGTGCGGCACCAGTTATAAGCGCGGTTTTACCCTCTAATAATTTCATATGAATTAAATTATAAATTTATTTTTGAAATCAGAACAAAGAGTTTAATAATATACGCTATTATAAAACTCTTTAAATTACAACTTTTTATTTTGTATATAAACCTTTTAGAACGATGTTAGATATCAGATCTCTGTCGGTCTTTTTATTATAGTCGAGTTTAATAACACCTCGTATAGCTGGAACTTCCAATCCTTTAAATGCATAATGCAAAAGCTCTGCAGTTTGTTTAATATTTGAAAGTTCAAATATACCTTTATCAAACCCTTCTCTAATAATTAACTCTAAATAATGTATTTCTTTTTTATCGAATTCTTTTCTAACTGTTTCTACTTGCCAAATATCTCTGAAGAAATCAGCTTTAAGGGTTCCGTTTCTGGTTACTACCTCTTTAATGGCGCTCAACCTAGTAAATGCCAAAAGAATTAGTTTATCATCTGACGGGATATCACGTTTAACAACAGCCTCAAGCTTCTTGTATAATCCATTCAGCTCTGATTCTATCACAGCTTTGTATATATCATTCTTACTACTGAAGTACGTATACAAAGTGCGTCTACCCCGCTGTGAAGCTTTAGCAATATCATTCATAGTTGTATTCTCAACCCCTTGCTTTGCAAAAAGCTGTTGAGCTACATCTATCAAAGTTGATTTTGTTTTTGAGATTGTTGATGTCACCTTATTTTGCACATTTTATTTATATATGTGCAAAATAAAACAAAGTTTTAATATTACACAACCATTTCCAATAAAAAGATCAAATAATCTAATTCTATTTGTCCTTGCTTTTCAATAAATCTGCTGCTTCGCACACTTCATTATACCAATCTTCTCCAAATTTCCTTATAAGAGGTTCTTTTAAAAATCGATATAGAGGCACACCATTTTTTCTACCCAAATCAACAGCCGGCTCACAAATAGACCATCTATTGTAATTCACTGCAGTAAACTCCTCGTATTCTTTTAATCTGATTGGATAAAGATGACAAGAGATTGGTTTTTGAACAGATATACGCCCTTCTCTGTATGCATTGTCGATAGCGCATTTGCATACACCATTTTCATCAAAAAAAGTAAAGACACATTCTTCTCCTTTAATAATTGATGTAACAAGTTCTCCGTCATAGTCGGTATAAGCAATACCTTGTTCATTAATCAACTCTTGAGCTTTAGGTGAAAGATCATCCCATATCTCAGGTAATATTTCATTTATTTCTGTGTACTCTTCTTTTGTAATCGGTGCACCCGATTCGCCGTCTATACAGCATTGTCCTTTGCACCTGCAGAGGTCGCAAATAAATTCCTCTTCAAATATATCGTCAGATATTAATGTCTGTTGAATCTGTATCATAATTTATAATTTTTGATGCTCTTTTGTTATACTCTACAAATAATAGTATTGTTGCAAATAAACTTGCAAGAGCTAGTAATATAAATATGTAACTAATTGTCATATCCTCAATTCTGTTGTACCATTCGGCGTCACTCCAGAAGAAATTGACTATAATTACTGTAGCATTGTTTAAAAAATGCAGAATTATTGGGATCCATAAATTTCTTGTGTATAAAAATAAATATCCCAAAATAGCTCCAAGAAATAGTCGTGGAAAAAAACCATAAAATTGAAAATGCACAATACTAAAAATCATTGCAGTAAGCCATACCGATAAATGTCCATTTTTAAATTTCTCTTGAATAAACTGCTGCATTGCCCCCCTAAAAAACAGTTCTTCTGAAACTGCAGCAAGGCCTGCTATAACAATTATATTAAGCATTAATGAACCTATTGTTTTTCCGGACAACAGTAATTTTGTAGTTTCAAGTGCCGCATCTTCCATTGTGCGCATCACTTTTTCTACTCCGCCCAACCATTCAGGAAGGATAATCCCCTCATTCCACACCGAGAGAAATGAAGCAAATATATACGAAAAAACAAATATTAAAACTGCAAAGACAATCTTTTTATTGATACTGCTTTCATTCAGTATTTTCAAATACTGAAGCGGCTTGCTATTGGTCCATGCAACAATCAATATTGCAGGTATACCTATTGCAAAGACAGATTGTGTAATAGTATTCACATAAAGTGAAATTAGCACACTGTCACTATCAAATAATGGAATTAAAAAAACCAATTTGGATATACCTCCTGCTATAAAAAGACCTATTAACAGGAATATAAACAGATATGCAATCTTAAAACTAGGAGAAGCATTAGTAAGCAATAAACGCATATTTCTTTAAACCGCAATGTTTTTTAATCAATAATGAAATACAAAGATACTATCATCTTGTTATAAAAACGAAACTTTTTAAAGGAGACGCATTTTTTTTTGCAATTTGAAAGAATAACACTAATTTTGCAATCTCATAAAAAAAAACAGTTTCAATCGGTTGAATTTAACCGTCTTTGAATAAAATCATCCATTATAAATGAAATCAACACTTAATAAAACCAACGAGGTTAATGGTACCATCGTTATTGAGCTTGAGAAAGCTGATTATCAAGAAAAAGTAGATAAGTCGTTAACTCAACTCCGTCAAAGAGCTGAAATACCAGGTTTCCGTAAAGGAAAAGTACCCAAAAGTGTTATACAGAAGATGTATGGCAAATCTGTATTAGTTGATGAAATTAATAAGATTATTACAGAAGAGCTGGGTAACTTCGTAAAAGAAAACAATCTTAAAATTCTTGGTGAGCCTCTAGCAGATAAAACGCCCGAGAATCAAGTTGATCTTGACAAAGATGAAACATTTAAATTTCATTTCAATATCGGCCTCACTCCAACTTTCGACTTAAATCTTGAAGATGTAGAGCAAGCTTATTATAATGTTGAGCTTGAAGATGATTTGGTGGAAAAACAAATTGATTCTTACAGACAAAACTTCGGTACTTACCTTAAGGTAGAAGAGGAAGCTGTTGAGACAGATCTTATAAAAGGTACTCTCACAGAAGTTGAGAATGGCGAAGATAAAGCTGAAGGGATGGTTGTAGAAAATGCAATTCTTATGCCTTCATACCTTAAAGATGAAACAATAAAAAGCAGTTTTATCGGATCTAAAGTGGGTGAATCAATTGAATTCAATCCCAAAACTGCATACGATAATAATGAGGCTGAAGTTGCATCTTTATTACAGAAAACCAAAGAAGAGATTAAAGATATTAACCCCGACTTCCGCTTTGATATTAATGAAGTAACTCGTTTTCAAGAAGCTGAGTTAAATCAGGAGTTGTTTGATCGTGTTGTTGGTGAAGGTGCTGTAGCATCTGAAGAGGAATTCAGGGCAAAAGTACAAGAACAGATTCTAAAACAGTTTAAGCCTGGAGCAGATCATCTCTTTATTCATGAAATGAGAGATAAGATCGTTGAAAAGATGGCTGATATTGAGTTCCCCGAAGAATTCCTAAAAAGCTGGTTGATCGAATCTAGCGAAGGACGAAACGAAGAGCAAATAGATAAAGATTTTCCTTTAATTCTTGATGACTTAAAATTCCAAATATTTAAGCAGAAAGTTATCGAGGAGAATGAGATAAAAATTGAATTTAAGGACATTGAAGCCTTGGCAATTGAAGTTGCAAGAGCACAGTTTGCCCAATATGGCATGTCTAATTTACCCGACGATGTTCTTAAAAACTATTCTAAGAGTCTACTCGAAAAAGAGGAAACTATTCAAAATCTCTACGAAAAAGCTACAGAAGAAAAGGTAATTGAATGGCTTAAAAAGAATATCAAAGTAGTTGAAAAAACTGTTGATTCTGAAGAGTTTAACAAAATAATGAGCGAACATTCTCATGAACATGGCGTTAATCATAATCACGATGAGCATGAGCAACATGATGACTCAGAAGATCTTTCTGAAGAAGCAGAAAGTTCGGAAGAGTAACATATTTAGAAGGATGGTGCAACTCTGGCACTTAATTTGCATTAGTTCATCATATAAGTAATGTTGAACAACAAAATATAAATTATGAACAACGAATTCAGAAAATACGCCGTTAAGCACTTAGGCATGAATGGTTCTAGACTAGATAGTTATATGAACCTCAAAAGTCAGGGTGGATATATTTCACCAACAATCATAGAGGAGCGACAATTAAATGTTGCACAAATGGACGTATTCTCACGCCTAATGATGGATCGCATTATATTTCTTGGAACTCAAATTGATGACTACACTGCAAACGTAATGCAAGCTCAACTTTTGTATCTAGACTCTGCCGATCCTGGTAAAGACATTTCAATATATATAAACTCTCCTGGCGGATCAGTATATGCTGGTCTTGGAATATATGATACAATGCAATTCATCTCTAGCGATGTATCTACTATTTGTACCGGAATTGCAGCATCAATGGCAGCAGTTCTTTTGGTTGCAGGAGAAGAAAAGAAACGCTTTGCATTAACTCACTCACGTGTAATGATTCACCAACCAATGGGCGGTGTGCAAGGGCAAGCCTCAGACATCGAAATTACAGCACGTGAGATAGCAAAAATAAAACAAGAACTATACAGCATTATATCCAAACATTCCGGAAAACCCATCGAAGATGTGAGCAGGGATTCCGATCGCGACTTCTGGATGACAGCATCCGAAGCAAAAGAATATGGCATGGTAGATGATGTATTAGTTAGGAAATAAATAGCTATGGCAAAAAAAGCGAACAGCAGCAATCATTGCAGTTTTTGTGGAAGAAATGAGCAAGAGGTAAATTTGCTAATTTCAGGTATGACCGGTTACATCTGCGATATGTGTACCGAGCAAGCACATGAAATAGTAAACGAGTCTGTAAAAAGTAGTGGAAAATCTGATGTTGGCATCACCTTCTCTTCACTTCCAAAACCTGCTCAATTAAAAGAGTTTTTAGATGAATACATTATAAAGCAGGATAGTGCAAAACGATTTCTTTCGGTTGCAGTATACAACCACTACAAGCGTCTTTTACAAAAGAATGTACAAGACGATGTTGAAATTGAGAAATCAAATATTATAATGGTTGGCGCAACCGGCACAGGAAAAACTTTACTTGCCAAAACAATTGCTAAGATGCTGCAAGTTCCTTTTACTATAGTAGACGCTACTGTATTAACAGAAGCAGGCTATGTTGGAGAAGATATAGAAAGCATTTTAACCCGACTACTACAAGTTGCAGACTACGATGTAAGCGCCGCTGAAAGAGGTATAGTATTTATTGATGAAATAGATAAAATTGCCAGAAAAAGCGATAATCCTTCTATCACCAGAGATGTAAGTGGAGAGGGTGTTCAGCAAGGTCTGCTTAAGCTTCTTGAAGGATCTATTGTTAATGTACCACCTCAGGGAGGACGTAAACATCCCGATCAAAAAATGGTAGCTGTAAACACCAAAAATATTCTTTTTATTTGTGGTGGAGCATTTGATGGTATCGAAAAGAAAATTGCTCAAAGGCTAAACACTCGGGTTGTAGGATATGCTGCAAGTCAGCAGAACAAGGATATAGATAAAGATAATATGCTTAAATATATAACCCCACTCGATTTGAAATCATTTGGACTTATTCCTGAAATTATCGGACGTCTCCCAATTCTTACATACCTTGAGCCCCTTGATAGAGAAGCATTATTGCGAATATTGGTTGAGCCTAAAAACTCAATAATCAAGCAATATCAAAAGTTGTTTAGTATGGATGGAGTATCACTTACTTTTGAAAAGGGCGCCTGCGAATATATAGTAGATAAAGCTATTGAATTTAAATTAGGGGCAAGAGGCCTCAGATCAATTGTTGAAGCTATTATGATTGACGCAATGTTTACATTGCCTTCAGGTGATAAGAAAAAACTTCATGTAACCCGTAATTATGCAACTAATCAACTCGAAAACTCAGATTTGCATCATTTAAGAGTGGCATAAAAGACTCCTTCACAGAATATTATAGGGGAGCAAAGCATCTCCCACAAAGCTTTAAAGAAACGCATGGTTCAAACTTGCGTTTTTTTAATGGTAAAAAAAAGGATTTATTTGGCACATTTTAATTTTTAGTATATCTTAGGTGTGTAATGTCCCAATAATTCTAATTGGAATTATATAATACTTAATTATTCTATTAGGGACTTTCAAGTCATGTTTTTAAGCCAGAGTGATTTATTAAATGAAAAATAAAGATTTAATTTATAAGGGGTTAAAGGAGTATTTTGGATTCGACACGTTCAAGGGTAATCAGGAAGCCATTATAGAGAGTGTATTATCAGAGAAAGACACATTTGTGTTAATGCCAACAGGCGGAGGTAAATCGTTGTGTTATCAACTTCCTGCATTATTAATGGAGGGCACTGCAATTATTATATCGCCGTTAATAGCACTAATGAAGAATCAGGTAGATGCAATGCGCAACTATAGCGAAACTGATGGTATAGCCCACTTTTTAAATTCCTCCTTAAATAAAAGTGAAATTGAGGAGGTAAAAAGAGAAGTCGTATCCGGAAAAACTAAAATGTTATACGTTGCACCCGAATCACTCACTAAAATGGAGAATATCGAGTTTCTCCGTACAATCCCAATTTCATTTTATGCAGTAGACGAAGCTCACTGTATATCTGAATGGGGGCATGACTTCCGACCCGAATATAGACGTATAAGACCAATTATTAGCGAAATATGCACCAGACCAATAATTGCTCTAACCGCAACGGCAACGCCAAAGGTGCAGCATGATATTAAAAAGAATTTAGGGATGGATGATTCTGTCCTATTCAAATCTTCTTTTAATAGACCCAACTTATATTACGAGGTTAGAAGAAAAACAGAACAAATAGATAGAGATATAATAAAATTTATTCTTTCTCATAAGGGCAAATCAGGAATTGTATATTGCCTCAGCAGAAAGAAAGTTGATGATTTTGCAGAGATATTACAGGCAAACAATATTAATGCACTGCCATATCATGCAGGAATGGATGCTTTAGCACGCTCAACTAATCAAGATGCCTTTCTGATGGAGAAGTCAGATGTAATAGTAGCTACAATTGCCTTTGGAATGGGTATTGACAAACCCGACGTACGTTATGTAATCCATTATAATATACCTAAAAGTCTTGAGGGATATTATCAAGAAACCGGAAGGGCCGGCAGAGACGGCGGAGAAGGAAAATGTATAGCTTATTATTCAAAAAAAGACCTTCAAAAACTAGAGCGTTTTATGCAGGGCAAGCCTGTATCTGAACAAGAGATAGGCAAACAACTACTATTAGAAACTGCTGCTTATGCAGAAACATCAGTATGCAGAAGAAAGGTATTGCTGCATTATTTCGGTGAAGACTACAATATACGAAACTGCGAACATTGTGATAATTGTTTAAATCCAAAAATAAAAGTGGAAGCAAAGGAATTACTAATTACTGTTTTAGAATCAGTTATTGTTCTTAAAGAAAAACAAAAAACCGATTATCTGATAGATTTCCTAACTGGAAAAGAGACATCAGACATAGAAAATTACGGACATGACAAACTTGAAGAGTTTGGCTCGGGTAGCGATGAAGAAGAAAGCACCTGGGAATCGGTTATCCGTCAGGCATTACTCGGTAATTATATTAAAAAAGATATCGAGAATTATGGAATCATCAAAATCACGAAGAAAGGAAAAGATTTTTTAAAGAAACCGGTCTCCTTCAAAATAATAAAAGAAGATGAAGATGAGGATGATTTAACAGATTTAGATGGAGAAGATTCAGATATTTTAGCGTCTGGTGGAGGTAGTGGCGGTGCTGCTGATCCAATACTTTTCTCAATGATGAAAGATTTAAGGAAAAAGATATCAAAGAAGCTTGATGTTCCACCTTATGTTATTTTTCAACCATCTTCGCTCGAAGCAATGGCAACCTCATATCCTATTACAATGGATGAGTTGCAGAACATTCCCGGTGTGGGCTCAGGCAAGGCTAAAAGATATGGACAAGAGTTTTTAGATCTTATTAAAACGCACGTCGAAGAGAATGATATAACTCGTCCTGAAGATCTCCGTGTAAAGACAGTGCCCAACAAGTCTAAATTAATAGTATCTA
>JAAZCL010000039.1 GCA_012513315.1 Bacteroidales bacterium
AGCCTAAATTAATATTAAAGCGTCCATTCCAGTCAGCTTCAGCTACACCCGAACCAAATCCTTTACCAAAATCATCGGTAAACCATGCTTGATTTTTACCCATTGCATAATCGAAGTATGCATATATTGGACCAGCTGTAACCATAACACCTGGAATAAGGTGGTGTGTATCATAAAAAATATCGTTCGTTTTGTCAACATACGAATAATCTACATAAGGTTGTATGTTTGAGATAGGACCCCAGTTTACTGGTATACCATAAGCCAAACTTACTGCATAGATATTTGCTTTAGAGGCTACTCCACCAGTGTACTTCTGCCCATCAGCAGTCTCACCACCAGCATAGTCATATCCATAAGCTCCCATTTGTACAACATCTAGTTTGTTACCATCGTCATCTTTTGCTTTATAGTTATAATTTACATATTCGGCTTTCAAGTTAAAACCAGCAAAGCTACCCACTAAGTGAGCTGCAAAAGCAGTAGATGCTTCAGACTTATCTAATACTTCGTTGTATATACCACCAACTTGACCTGATAAACCTGCTTCCCAACCTGGTGTAAATCTCCATGAGGCACGAGCATTAAATTGGTTAAGTTCTGATATAGTAGCTTGCGAGCTTACAAAATTGCCATTCGCATCAACATAAGATCCCATTCCAGGAACTATGTCATATGAATACCTTGATGCAAATCCTGATCCTCCTGATCCCTTAGGCTCAGCTTGACGATAGTAGGCTAATGCTATATCAATATCTTCTGTTGGAGTAATATCAAATTTTATACCCATGTCATAGTCATCTTCCAATCCTACATAATAGGGGGCTTGAAAGAAATATGAGTGAGATGCAAAACCCTGAACTCCAAATGGTACTTGCGATACACCTAATTTAGTGTAAACTACATCAGAAAATTTATACCCAAACCAACCGTGATGAATGAAATGATATTCACCTGAAGGGTAAAAACGGTACTCAAAACTGAAATCAATGCCTGATAGAGAACCATCCATGTTTAAACGCCAAGTATCAAAAGCAACCTCAGTTTTGCTAGAGCTACTTTCGTAGTTTGTCTTTATCGTGTTATAACGCAGTGCGCCGCCAATTTTAATTCCATCTTTTTTTTCGCTCTCTTGAGCTGTTGTTAAAAACGGGAAAAACAATAGTGCTATAATAAATAGCTTCTGTTTCACTTCATGAATCATAACAAAAATGTTGATTTTAATGTTCAAATGTATATTGTGTAATTATTTACTTTGTTTGCAGCTTATTTGCTGATTTTGGCATTTGGCTGAAGACTAATTCCGTGAATATTCCAGTGCAATTGTGTTTGAGCCACAAAGGAATTGAAAGCCTTAATTTTTTTTACAAGCGACAAAGATACGATAATTAGACCTACCATCAAAACATATATTAGATTGATTCTAAAAACGATACAACAAAATTGGTAGATATATTTGTGGTCAAAATTAATTACTGCACCCGCCTATAGTGCCTACACTTGTATAGTTACTAGATTGTTACACTGGATATGAATTGTGTTAGATTGGGGTAAAATATTCAGTTAAAAATATCTGTTTTACACTTGTTATAGCTTTTATCTATACTAGGGGGTGAGAAATCTATAGAGAAGGGTTAATTAGAGCTTTTGTGATTGCAAGCATGTGTTAAATGGGTAAATGATTTTGCTATCAATAGAGCAGAAGGGCTGATTATTACGATAAATGTGTTTTATTTGATTGGTGGGTAAGCGTGTTGAGGGGTCTTTGAAATATCCCCATACAATATTCTTATACAATATTAATTAGGCTGTATTGATTATCAAGAATAGTG
>JAAZCL010000358.1 GCA_012513315.1 Bacteroidales bacterium
TAAAACTGGCCTCAGGTGTTTCAATCATCACTAACCAGTTGCCATTATTATCTGCAATTGCACTTTTGTTTTCAACACCCCATGATGTGCTAATACTAACAGTTTTACCAGCATCAGACTTTCCCCATATTTTTACTGTACTCTTCTGCTGTAAAACCATTCCATCACTTAGAATTTCAGGTAACTGTGGTTTACTCATCAGAGTAAATCCAATCATGAAGAAAATAAGAATTAGATTAATCTTTTTCATAGTCGTTAGTTGAATTTATATTTAAACTATCTTAAATGTTTATCTACAAAGATATGTGAATTAATTTAAATACGCCAAATTTATTCAACAGAAACAGATTTTGCTAAATTTCTAGGTTGATCTACATTGCATCCTTTTTCAACAGCAATATGGTATGCAAGTAATTGTAAAGGAATCACAGTTAATAATGGAGCCAAACATTCCTCAGTGTGGGGCACTTCAATTGCAAAATGTGATAGGTCTCTTACAGTATTATCTCCCTCAGTTATAATTGAGATAATCTTGCCCTTTCTGGCTTTAATCTCCTGTATATTACTGATAACTTTATCGTATGTTGAAGAATGAGTTGCAATGGCTACAACGGGCATCTCCTTACTAATTAGAGCTATCGGGCCATGCTTCATTTCAGCAGCTGGGTAGCCCTCTGCGTGTATATAAGATATTTCTTTTAGCTTTAAAGCCCCTTCTAAGGCAACTGGGAAATTATATCCTCTTCCTAAATAGATGAAATTTTGTGCATATGTGAAAGTTTTTGCCAACTCTGCAATTTCGTTGTTCTTTTTCAATATTGATGATATTTTATTCGGAATTTGATGCAACTCTCTAATGATCTTGTTGCTCAAAAATCTCCTTTAGCATAAAATGAGGATAGCCATTTTTCTCGAGCTGGCTAATTGTCATTTCAAGTTTTTTAATCTCAGGTGTTTTCTCAACATTAGCAATTGTTTTAATAATTAAATTTTTATCTCTTTCAATTGTTACAATATCTTCATCATCTATATAGATAACTTTATTTGTATGTTCAATTATAGGAGTTGCATCAGATGCTAAGAAATATTCATTCTCGCCAATTCCAATAACCAAAGGGCTGCCTTTTCGTGCTGCAACAATACAATTTGGGTTTCCTTTTTCAATAATTGCAATTGCATATGCACCTACCACTTCATTAAGTGCGAGTTGAACTGCTTCGGAGAGACTTATATTGTTTGATTTCTTCACAAACTCAATAAGTTGAACAAGAACCTCTGTGTCTGTTTCACTCTGAAATGTGTAACCATGCTTCTGTAATCCTTTCTTTAGTACTGCATAATTCTCGATAATTCCATTATGAATAATAACCAGTTCCTCCGATTGAGAATAGTGAGGATGTGCATTTACTTGATTTGGTTCACCATGGGTTGCCCAACGTGTATGTGCTATGCCAATTGTACCCGATACATCATTCTTCTCGGCAAAATGAATTAAATCTGCAACTTTGCCTTTCGATTTATATAAATTTAGATTGTCATTATCATTTATCAATGCAATACCAGCACTGTCATACCCCCCCCTGTATTCAAGTCGTTGTAAACCTTTAATAAGAATTGGATAAGCCTGTTTGTTTCCTATGTATCCTACAATTCCACACATATGTAAAAGAAGTTATATTGTTAATTTGATATCTAAAATGAATAAAGTTACTTAAACTTTACAGAAAACTATAACAATAAACTTTTTTTAATTGTTCCCCACAACAATATTTTTAACTATACAATGCGATTTAAGAGTTTACTTTTTTAAATTTAATGTCATTGAATTAAGAGCAACAACAACTGTGCTAATAGACATTAACACTGCCCCCACCGCTGGACTTAAAATGATTCCAATAGGTGCTAGAACCCCAGCTGCAAGAGGAATAGCAATGATATTATAACCTGCTCCCCACCAAAGGTTCTGAACCATCTTACGTGTAGTGTTCTTTGCTAACGTGAAAAAGTGTAGAATATCTGATGGATTGCTTTTCACAAGTACTACATCGGCAGAATCTATTGCTACGTCGGTACCTGCACCAATAGCAACACCAATCTCTGCTCTTGCCAATGCGGGTGCGTCATTTACACCATCTCCAACCATCATTACCAGTTTACCTTTATCTTGCAAAGACTGAATGATTTTTTCCTTATCCTGTGGCAGAAGTCCTGCATACACCTCGTTTATGCCTACCTGGGAAGCAACACTATTTGCATATTCTTTATTGTCACCGGTTAGCATTACAGGAATAATATTCATATCTTTCAATCCATCTACGGTCTTTTTAGCTTCCTCTTTTATCTTATCTCCTTGAGCAACAATACCGGCTACTTCATCATCCACAATTAGATAGCTTACTGAGTTCCCTTTATTAGCCAGTTCTTTATATATGTTTTTGTTGTAATTCAAATTATTGTCATCAAGATAGGACGGCTTAACAATTAGCAGCTGTCTGCCTTCTATTGTGCCTTTTAAACCTGTGCCACTTATTACTGATACATTCTCAGGTACAGGAAACTGAATATCCTGCTTTTGTGCCTCTTCAAGTATGCCAACTGCCAATGGATGATTAGAATGACTTTCTAGTGATGCCATCATTCGTAGTACTTCAGAGTTACTCCACTTTTCAGAGAGAGATTCTACTACAGATACCCGAAAATCTCCTTCGGTTAGAGTACCTGTTTTATCCATAGTGACATATTTTATCTTCTTTGATTTTTCTAATGCAACTCTGTTTCGTATTAATAAACCATTGCTCGCACCTAAAGACGTAGATCTGGCAACTACAAGAGGAATTGCGAGTCCTAGAGCATGCGGGCAAGCTATTATAAGAACCGTTACAAGACGCTCAAAAGCTATGTTTAAATCTTTGGTAATTAAAAGCCAGATTATAAAAGCTATCACACCTACAACTACAGCAATATAGAATAGTGCCGCAGCCACTTTATCTGAAAGTGTTTCGGAACGCGACTTTTCTTTTTGGGCATCACTTACCAACTTCATCACTTGAGATAGAAACCCAGATTCACCTGTTCCGGTTACTTCTATCTTTAGTGTTCCTTTTCCATTTACTGCACCGCCAATTACTTTATCTCCCACAGTCTTTTTAACAGCTTTCGCTTCTCCGGTCACCATCGATTCGTTTACGCTTGTACTGCCCTCAAGAATTTTACCATCCGTAGGTATTCTGTCTCCTGCATTCACTAAAAGATGTTGTCCAACCTTGATCTCTTTGAGATTTACTTCAGAAATAATATCATGTTCATCAATTAAATTTGCATTTCTCGGAAGTAATTCTGCCATTTTCTGCAATGCATTACCTGCATTTCCTACTGCTTTCATTTCTATCCAATGTCCAAGGAGCATGATAACAATTAGTGTTGCCAACTCCCAAAAGAAATCCATAAGATGGGGAGCATTGGGAATATAATTATTAGAGATAAAAGCATATAAGCTGTAGATATAGGCTACGGTAATACCCATTGAAATCAATGTCATCATTGCCGGTTTTCGGTCTTTTAGTTCCATTATGGCACCACTAAGAAATGGAGTTCCACCATAAATGAAGAGTGCAGTTGAAAGAATAAGTACCACCCAATCAGAACCGCGGAAACTAAATTGAAAAGGCAATTCTATTCCCATGAAAGTTGACAGTAAGAGAATTGGGATTGTAATTACTAAAGAAACCCAGAATTTCTGCTTTAGGTTACCCATGTGCTCCATAGGTCCCATATGGCCATGACCACTATGGTCATGATCTTCGTGACCTGCATCTGTTGAATGACTAGTCATGTCGTGCATCTCATGTTTATGATGACTATGCGAATCTTCTTTATGTTCCATTTAATTTTTAGTTAAATTGGAGGAATATCTCTTTTATGTGATATAACCTCCAATATTTTTAATGATAGATTATCAATTAATCTCTGTAAAAACAGCAAGCAGGAAGTGCTTCATAAACTGAATTATCCGCTTTATACTTCTCCGTATCATGCCCCACTGCTGCAATAGCTTTTGCAACTGTATCGGCAGATGTTTTCTTCGAATCAAAGTCTAAGTGAAGCGACTGATCAGCCAGAACCCAAACTGCTCCAATAACTCCATTAACTGATTTTGCGGTCTTTTCAATGCGATCTTTACACATCTCGCAGCTGCCACCAACATAAAACATTACATGCTCGCCACCAGAAGCTACAGACTGCATATCATGACCTTCGTGCCCTGCACCAGAGGAAGTACTACTTCCATTCATCGTATGTCCCTCATGTCCTGTAACAGCTTTTCCAGCTGTTTCGTTCATCATACTTTGTTTACCTGCAAGTTGAGCGCTAGCATCAACCATATAAGCACCATTGGTAACTATCTCATCACCATCACTTATACCAGATAAGATAACATACGAGTAGCCCAGAGACGGACCAAGTTCTACGTTGCGTAATAAAAATGCAGGTGTTTCGGTGTTCTGTTGTTTAACATAAACAATTGAGCGCTTGCCGGTCCAAAGTATCGCCGACTTAGGAATTACAATTTCATTATCGTATTGTTTCAACTGAGCGTTTACAATTGCACTAGCATACATTTCTGGCATCAACTCACCCCTAGGGTTAGAGGTTTCCACTCTTATTTTTGCAGTTCTTGTCATAGGATCAAGAATAGGATTTATAAAAGATATAGTTCCTGAAAATGTTTTCCCCGGAAGTGACTGCATTGTAAACTCAAGTTTGTCACCTTTTTTAAGAAAAGGAAGATCCGATTCATAAGCATCAAATACTGCCCACACTTTCGAAAGGTTTGAAATGTCAAAAAGAATAGTTCCAGGACTAATATAATCACCTTGGTTTATATTTTTTGAAACAACAATCCCACTCGTATTTGCAGTAATATCGATATAAGGAGAGATTTCACCAGATTGCTCTATTTTATTTATCTGTTCATCAGACAATTTCCATAGACGCAATTTCTGTCTCACAGCTTGCAAGAGTGAGGGTTCGATATCCTTAACCTTTGCTGCTTCAATCAACTCCTGCTGCGCTGTTAGTACCTCAGGTGAGTATATTGTAGCAATAACCTGACCCTCTTTCACGCTCTCGCCAGTAAAATTCACAAAAAGTTTCTCAATCCTGCCACTTACGTGTGAAGTTTGAGATTGCGATAGTCGCTCATCCACCTGAATGGTACCGTATAGTCTCACATCTTTAACAGGATTCTCACGATTTACTCTGGTAGTCTGTATATTTGCAAGAGCAATTGCCTCATTACTAATCTGTATAGCATCAGGATCTATTGAGGTATCTCCCGAACCACTAGATTGAAGAGGTATCAAGTCCATCGCGCAGAGAGGGCAAAGACCTGGTTCGTCCATTCTAATCTGTGGATGCATTGAGCAGGTCCAAACTGTTGCTTCATCTCCGTGGTCATGATCATGATGTTCTGCCATTGTATTATTAGATGATGAGCCACCTGAGAACATCAACCAGCCTAAAAATAAACCTGCAATCAGAATCAATGCATATTTCACATACTTGTTTCCGAATATCTGTTGTCTTCTATTTGTAGTCATATTATATTGTTTTTATGAGCTATGTTTTTGTGTAATTTAGTTTGTATTTGAAAATGAACGCAAGCTGTTTATTTCAGCTACTTTGATGTTATAATCAGCAATCGCTTCCGCCTCTTTTATCTTATAATCAAGAAGTTGTCTTTGAACCTCAATAACATTTGTAAGATCACTTTTGGCCGTCACAAACTCCTGTATAATCAATTGATATGCAGTTAATGCAAGGTTTTTCTGTTTCTGATAAAGAGTAATCTTGCGTTCAGCATCTTCAAGCTGTTGTTTAAACTTAAAAAGATCAGATTGAAGAGTATTTAATGTGTTATTATACTTTTCCTGAGCCGATTCCCACATATACCTGCTTTCGCGTTGCTTTGCCTTATACTTGTTTCTATAAATTGGGAGACTAATAGAAACCATGGGCATAACCATATCCATTCCGTTCATTCCATTGTGGTTATCTATATCCATATAGGGAGATGAGCTTTTTCCTAAAACCATGTATTGAAGTCCTATTCCCAACATGGGGTAGCTCATTTTTTTATCCATTTCACTCTTTGCTCGGTATGCCTGCTCTTCCTCCACTATCATTCCCAGCATAGGATTTTGTCTTTCAATTTCATTAACTGCCTCCATCTCATTAAAAAGAAATGGAACTTTTATAATACTGTCTGGAACCACTACATCAATACTTGTGGGACGATTCAAAAGTGCATTGAATTTAGCTTTCTCTGATTCAATTTCTGAGAGAAGACTCTCAATATTATTCTCAATTTCAGCTATTTCAAGCTGCACTCTTAACACACTAGATAGACCAGAGGAGCCACCCATATCGTTAGACATAGCGAAGGCAGTTGACATTTTTTGACGTGCCAATTGTTCTAACTGACTTAGTAATTTCAGATTATCACCATTGTTTTTAAGTTGCTGTTTCAATGAAGATAAAGTATACCATTGTGAATAAACCTCAAGAAAAAGCATATCCCTTGATTCCCGAAACTCTTCATAAGCCATTTGAGCCATATGAGTAGCTTCAGACCGAGCAGCTTTTTTAGTGCCAAACCACGGAAACATCTGCATGAGTGTGAAGTCGGCTATCTGACTTCCTCCTACAATATCCATAGGTTTTAGAAAAAAACCGATATCAAGTTGCGGATCGGACCATACACCTGCCTGTTCCACTCTCTCCAATGAAGCTTTATATGCTAAGAAATCGGCATTAAGTCCGGGGTTGTTCAATGCTGCAACCTCCAAGTAGTGGTTGAGTGAATCATTGCTTTGACCCCTTGCCGTAGCAACTGAAACTACTGTAATAAGTAGAATCACTATATTTTTAATTTTATATAGATTCATAACTGTTTAATCTTTTTAGTTCCGCTTTTTCTTTTCTTTTAA
>JAAZCL010000359.1 GCA_012513315.1 Bacteroidales bacterium
ATATATGGTAATGATTCAATAGAAAACAGTATTTCGCTACCAACATATATTGATGGATGAAACATATGATCTCTGCCAATTTTATTTTGTTTTGAGTCTATATCACAAATAAACAGATTAGGGTTTTTTATACTTATACCCATCAACATAAAATTAAGCTTCCTTACCTGATATGTAAAAGAGCTTTCTACCCTATTTGCATAACTTCCAAAAACAGTATCATCTATTTCGGGATAATTGTAGTATATGACTCTTGCGTGGGTGTTTTCACTTATACTTTTCACAAAATCCAAACGATTATCAGCTAAGAGATGGCGCTTATCTGTTGCAATTTTATTGTAAGTTGAGAGTAATTTATGTGTTGATTGAAAAACAATAATATAATCTGGATCGAATTCATACAACTCGGAAGTAGCATCTAGTAATTGCCGTTCTACCTGATTGAAGTCTGCTTCATACATCTCAATATTAAATCCTCTCTCAACAGCAACACCTTTTAAAGCAGTTGCTAAAAATTGGGTAGCTGTATCTCCTAACAGTGCTACTTTTATTGAAGGCAGCATTGATATATCTTTTTTGAGATTATTTTTAAGAGTTTTAAAATTGCTTAGCTCCATAACTACTGGTTGTTTATTAAACTATCGAGCATTAAAGTGAATTTTTTAGATC
Source organism: Bacteroidales bacterium (assembly GCA_012513315.1). GTDB lineage: Bacteria > Bacteroidota > Bacteroidia > Bacteroidales > Dysgonomonadaceae > Proteiniphilum. The sequence goes on from JAAZCL010000359.1 coordinate 670, forward strand.
CCATTTCATTAAGATGATTGAAATCGTAATAGTCTTCTTCTGTAAAAACAGGAGAGTCTGAGAAATCATAATACAAGGTATTTGGATATTTATCTGTAAAATATTCACAAAAATATTTTTGATAATCCTTAAATTCAGTTTTTAAATTCTCTCTATAAGATTTATATAATGGGACATTTATTAAAACAACTTTCACATTTCTTTCGGCACATTTTTTTATAATCTCTTCAACATATTGCTTGTTCTCATTAATTCTTTCTTTAAGAATTGCACGAGCTATTTGATCATTATGCACTGAAGCTTGATATGCACCTTTATCCCATTCAACAGGTTTATCACTTATTGTATATAGAACTGAAAAACCTTGATCGTTAACAGTGCGATGTGTTTCATTCTTTACTCCTAACATGGTTAGAGCACCATTTGCCGCCCTTTTAATTGTGCTGATATCGTGAAAATAAATCTCTAAATTGTACTTCCCCTCAAATCTGTGAAAGTTGCTTCCATAATGTATGTTATAATGCTTTATTCTCCACCATTCATGACTGTGTTTTAATTCTCTGAAAACAGACCAAAAATCAATACTCATAATCACATATTCTAATGAAGTCATATCGTCAATAAACTTTTCGAATATCATATGATCATATTTTAAAGACTGTGAAACATGAGCAGCATTAAATCCTTTTTTTTGAAAATATTGTGGATTTATATCGTACAGAGCCGTTGAAGCACCAAGTGGTAGAATTTCAACTTCTTTACTATTTTGCGTTAACCATTGATTTTTGAAAGCATAATCGTTTGGTATTTTCCTAAGAGAATACTCTGCAACTGCTCCCATTAAAACCAAGGGAAGCAAAAAATAAAGACCAATTTCAATGATATATCTTTTCATCTAAGTTTTTCTAAATTTGTTATACAACTTAATATTTAAAATTGCATATATATAAAGATCTGCTCTTCACCACTGAAGAGAATAACTAGAATCAATAAAACCCAGTAAACTGCATATCGAAAAAACTTCTTTGGAATTAAAGAGTCTATTTGCAAAGCATACTCTTTATCTCGCTGTTTCCATTCAAATAATAACATTATTGCAGCGAAAAAAAGTGATTGCGCCAGAACTCGAACACCTTCAGCAGTTAAAGAAGTTAGATTTGAGAAATTAAACAATCCTTTAATGAAAAGTACAGCTTGCCCCAATGATTGAGAGTTAAAAATAATGAGACCAAAAGCAACCAGCAAATATGTGCTTAGCATTTTTACAAAATCATTCATAGAAGGTAAACCGTAATTATTTGCTTTTAACTTCTTTCTCTTCCCAAAAGATCCCGACAATATTAGAGGAACGAATAATAAGCCATGATACAATCCGAAAACAGCAAATGTCCAATTAGCACCATGCCATATACCGATTATAATCATATTTATAATTACTGCCGATATTAGTCCTAGGTCACCTAAATTTCTGAACTTTACATTTAAAGGCATAAACACATAATCTGTAATCCATGATGTTAGCGACATGTGCCACGATCGCCAATACTCCGCCACGTTTCGTGCAAAAAATGGATAGTGGAAATTTATTGCAACTCTAATTCCTAATATCTTACCTACACCAATTGCCATATCAGAGTATCCCGAGAAGTCGGCATACAACTGAATAGGATATGCCAGGACGGTTATTAATAAAGTTGTCGCATTTTGGTCTGCAAGATTTCCCCATACAGATCCAATAAAGAGTGCCATGTTATCAGCTATTACCATTTTTTTAAATATGCCCCATAGAATCTGACGGGTTCCATCCATAGCAATGTTGTAATCGAAAACTCTAGCTGATTTCAGCTGAGGAAGAAAATCGTTGGGTCGATCTATTGGTCCGGCAAGCAAAGTTGGGAAAAACGCTATGTATGTAGCGAAAGCTATAAAATCCTTTGTGGGTTCTATTTTACCACGATTAATCTCTATTAGATAACTAATTAACCTGAAGGTGAAAAAACTTATACCCAGTGGAAAAACAATATTTAAAGTGGTAATGTTTACATTTAAGCCTAGAGAAATAAAAAGTGTTTCGAATGAATCGATAAAGAAGTTTAGGTATTTAAAATATACCAACATTCCAACTCCGGCAATAACCCCAAGTGCGGTGAAAAATGATGCTTTTTTCGAATTACTCCTTCTGATAAGTATACCTAGAATATAGAAGACTATAGTTGCCGTCAGTAAAATTGGAAGCATCTTCAAGTCTGTTATACCATAGAAAATATAGCTAGCAATGAGTAAACACCAGTTTTGTGCTCCTGCTTTATTCTTTAATGGGAAGTAGTATATTAAAAACAGGACTACAAAAAAGAATAAAAAGTTAAATGAGTTAATTACCATTATATAAAATATTAAGCTTCATGAATTCTCTGGTCTTCTACATACCATTTATACATTAATTCTATACCCTTTTTTAATTCGATAATATGATGCCATCCTAATGATCTCAATTTTGATACATCTAAAAGTTTACGCATAGTTCCATCGGGCATTAATGGATTAAATTTTATTTTTCCTTTATACCCTACTATTTCAGCTACTAAAGCAGATAATTCTTTGATGCTTACTTCTTCACCAGTTCCAATATTAATATGGCTATCTTTAATTTCAGTCATGTCTTGAATGAGATTTCTGAAATTTACGTTTTCCATAATATAGACGCATGCATCAGCCAGGTCATCACTCCAAAGAAACTCCCTTATTGGTTTACCTGTTCCCCATAATTCAAGATGATTGCCAAATATCCCAAATTGATTTAATGTGCTTACGAAATCATCTACGGTACTTTTACCATTAACCTTATCAAGCGACCTTCTTCTAAGATCTCGTTGAATTCCACTCCAATTATTTTCTTGTAAACATTTGGCAAGGTGCATTTTCCTAATTAATGCCGGTAATACATGACTCTTTTCCAGGTCGAAATTATCATGTGGACCATATAAATTAGTTGGCATTACTGATATAAAGTTTGTACCATATTGTATATTAAAACTCTCGCACATCTTAAGTCCGGCAATCTTTGCTATGGCATATGGCTCGTTTGTGTATTCGAGAGGAGAAGTGAGAAGATACTCCTCCTTTAATGGTTGGGGTGCTTCTTTGGGG
>JAAZCL010000360.1 GCA_012513315.1 Bacteroidales bacterium
AGATTGTGCATTGGCAAGATTCAGCTCGGCTTGATACAGCTCTTCCCTTGCCGATAAATCTGCTTCAACCTTATTGCGAATGATTTCAAAACTCTGTTCTGTATTTGCAAGCTCTTCCTTACTTATAGATAAGTTGCTTTGAGCCATGTACACAGAATAAAATTGATTGGTAATGCTTCGCTCAGTGTTTAATCTTTGTAACGCATACCTGATTCCTGCATTTTCATAATCAAATTCTATTTGTTGCAATTCCATTTTACGACGATTATACGTAAAAACTGGCTGATTAAACCTCAAGTATAAATCGTTGCTAAATGCCCTATTTCTGTTATCCATACCTTCCACCGTCGACTGGTTATCTTGCCAGCCAAAAGTATTGATAAGTGAAACTTCACCGTCAGTAAGCAAAATTGGCTGTGAAACCATAAATGTACCGCTAGTGGTAAGGGTTTCATTAGTATACCACTGTGATAAACGTTCATCAAATCTCCTCGACCTACTATAGTTAATTGGAGTAAGATCTAAAGAAAATCGTGATTTCAGCGACGCCCGCTGTGCAACAAGGTTGTATTGGTAACGCTCGAGGTTGTATTTTGCCGCTCTCAAATCGGGGTTATTCTCTTCTGCAATATCCAATGCCTGTTCAATGGTCAAGGGTGCTTGAGCACGCGTGAATGAAAACAATGATACTCCCGCAAATAACAGCAATAAGCAAGAAAGTCGTATCCTTAACCTTTTCATATTCATAGTTATTTATTTTTTCTATTTGTCAACTATATTTTATAATATTACCGTCTTACTATTTTTACTGCATCGGCAGTTATGGATCGTAACCGAGAGTCATCACCCAAAACAACCTCCACTGTATCCTCACTGAAAAAGTATGTTCCAACTATACTCCAACCCTCCTCTGCGCTTTGTAAATTGATAAACGCATTTTCCTCATCTCCATCGTATCTTACTTTAAAATGATACTCGGCATCGACTCCTGAACGGCCTCTGCCACCTCCTCTACGACCACCTCTGCGAAGTTCATCGGGCTTGTATACCCAATAATATAGCTCGTATTGTCCGACATCCGGAACAGGAATCTTCCATGTTGCCGTTTGGCTACCATTTCCGCTTTTTATTATATAGGCGGAACGAACGTGAGTGCCATAATATTTTTCATTTGTTGTTAATGTCCATTTCAATGGAGGACGCCAACTTGATACACCCGAATAGCGAAAAGAGTTATCGTCAACTTGATCAAGCCATTGTGGTAAAAGGCCCACTACTTCTGGCGCAGACAATTTGAATAAAGTGGAGTCTTCATTATCAACAATCACCTCTCCTGGTATATTATACGAGGTTGTTTCAACGATGAAATCACCCTCTTCTTCCACAAGCTTGTTTCGTTCTCGTACAATATTGTTTATCGGAAGGCTAATAGAGCTTGGTAAATTTGAGGAAATAAGTGTATTGATATTTATATTACGTGGTGCCTCTTCCCATACCGAAACGAGTTTTTTAGTTTTACCTGCTTTTAGCGATATTTTTCTTTTAGCCCGTGGATCATACACATCTCCTTGCCTTCCTCCAAAATTTATTTCTACATCTATTATACCATCATAATCAGAATCATTGGTAATCTGTTGGTTAACAACAAACACTTCGCCGTCGCGATTAGTAATTTGAGTAACCTCAGGCGTCCCCATAATATAAACTGGAAGAACCGTAGGATGATGCCATGCTTCAAGCGGAGTTAGCAAATCTGTACCTGCAATCATTCCCAAGGTATCCAACAAGTTCTCGAACCTCAAGTTGGTGAAAATATTTCGTTGTAATACTGCACGTAGTGAATCTCTGTATTCTCTATATCCTATATTCTCCTCTGCATGAGCAAATAAATAATTAGCTTTGAGTGAAGTTACATTATCCAATATATCCATATTATCAGGGTCGGAAAGCAATTCCTTAAATGGTGCCTGCTCCATTAGCAAATTAGCTTTTTCATTATTGCTTATCCCGTTCGTTTCTCTGATCCAACTGTTATTATCTGTTTTATTCTGCAAATAGAGCTCGATAAGTCGATTTGACACAGGCCACTCGGAAGAAAAAACGTTATATCTGAAATTATATAACTGAGGAAAAACAAAGAATGGATTTGGTTTCACCGAAACATTCACCGAGCCTCTATTCTGCGACCAGTCGAAATTAGATTCTGAGCGCTCGAAAAGCCACATAAACTGGTTTAAGACACGTATAGCAGCGTCCTCTTCGCTTATTTCCTGACCGTTTTGTCTTGCTCGCCTTATCTCACCACTCACTCCTTCCACCACATTAGCGTTATTTACTAAGCTCCCTTTTTCGGGGAATAATATCATCTCGGGCTGCATTACCTCCTGTGCTTGAGTCCATGTACGTGCATAGCTGTAAAATTGCACTGGTACCTCAATAAGAGAAAAACGACTAAACGA
>JAAZCL010000361.1 GCA_012513315.1 Bacteroidales bacterium
GGATTGTATGCTCAGCATTTAGCTGAGCTGGGGTATATAGCTATTGCTGCCGATGCATCATTTCAGGGCGCAAGTGGTGGAGAGCCGCGCAATGTAGATAAGCCTGCCAATAGAATAGAAGATATACGAGGTATGGCCGATTTTATCACTCATTTTGAGGGTGTGGATGCTGATAAACTTGGATTGTTGGGTATTTGTGGTGGTGGTGGTTATTCTTTAAAAGCTGCACAGACCGACAAGCGTTTTAGGGCTATAGCAACGCTTAGTATGTTTAATTCGGGTGAAGTGAGGCGTAATGGATTTATGAACTCGGGCTTGTTAACTATACAAGAGCGACTACAACAAGCTACTGATGCTCGTGCTTTGGAAGTTGCCAGTGGAGCTGTTACTTATGCCTCTGATACGGAAACTACGGATGAGATGGCTGATGCAATGCCTTTTGATTTATATCGTGAAGGTCATTACTATTATCATAGAACTCATGCTCATCCTAATTCAACTTTTAGATACACCATGAGCAGCTTGCTTGATTTAATGGCATTTGACGCTGCAACTAATATGGATTTAATTAATCAACCCTTATTGATGATTGCCGGAAGTAAAGCAGATACTTACTATATGACCGAGAGGGCTTTTAATCTTGCTACCGAATCAGTTGAGAAAGAATTGTTTGTAATACCAGATGCTACTCATATTCAGACTTATCACATTCCTGAATATGTGAACATGGCGGTAAATAAGCTTGAAGAGTTTTATAAGATGCATCTATAATTATTAGCTAGCATCAACCTAATATTATTCAAAGGAAAAAATGTAATTAATGAATAAGTAATAAAAAAATTATATGAAAACAATTATTATAGTATTTCTCCTAATTATTTTTAGTACTCACATTTCGTTTGCACAAAACGTAATAACAACACCAAACCTGTCTGAAGAAGACAAAGAAATAATTGAGCTTTCTAAAGATAAATGGCAATGGATGGCAGATAAAAACGTTGATGAATTATCAAAACTCTTTCATGATAAAGCCGAGTTTGTGCATATGGGAGGCAGTTGGAACACCGAAAGGGAACTCGATATTATAAAGAGTGGTGGCATATGGTATAAAAAAACTGATATTCACAATGTATCTGTAAACATAATTGATAATACGGCTATTCTCTTAAACAGGATAGATTTACTGGCGGAGGTTGGTGGAAACGAAGTAACTAACCCTTTCATTGTTACAGAAGTATATATTAAGCAGGGTAATACCTGGAAATTAGGGTCTTTGTCGTTTACAAGAGTGATGACGCGCGAGAATAATTAATAACTACTACACCCAATTATTATGAAATCAATAGTGCTATTTCTTACTCTTGTAATAGGATGCAGTATCAGCTCTTATGCCGATGGAAATAATGTTTCTGAGAATCAGAGACCAACAATCCGTGTTGAGTCGGGTCTTCTTGAGGGTATCACTGAGGATGGGTTTGATATTTTCAAAGGAATACCCTATGCTGCAC
>JAAZCL010000362.1 GCA_012513315.1 Bacteroidales bacterium
GAGGTTGAAGCGTGGGAAGCACAAGATTGTATCGATTCTTATGGCAATGAACTTATTAATGCTGAAGTTGCTCAACAAACAGATTTAGATTCTATTTGGTCTGATGTTAAGGAACTTGTTAATGAGATGTTCCTTAAAGCGATAGATACTAAAACTTCACCATTAATGGACAGTGCTGAAATTATTGGTGATATGATGTTTTCTAATGGTTCTGTAGACAAGTTTTCTGATGCAGTGCCTGAGGTGTTAATGCCTTTGGAAGAAAATCCGAGGGTAAAAAGGATAGCAGGAAAAGAGCGTTTTGCTTTTGATGAGGAAGGTAAGCCTTTTAGTAAAATGAAGCAGTTTCAACTGCGGGATGGAATTTTTGAAGCTATTATAGATCGCTTTTATAAAGATGCTTCACTGGTAGCTTATGGCGAGGAATGTCGAGATTGGGGCGGAGCTTTTGCAGTGTATAATGGATTAACCGAATCATTACCATATAATAGATTGTTTAATTCGCCAATTTCTGAAGCAGCGATAATTGGTACTGCAATTGGTTATGCAATGTGTGGTGGTAGAGTTATTCCTGAAATTATGTACTGCGACTTTATAGGTCGTGCTGGTGATGAGATTTTCAATCAACTACCTAAATGGCAGGCAATGAGTGGTAATGTGCTTAAAATGCCAGTTGTTGTGAGGGTGTCTGTGGGTTCTAAATACGGAGCACAGCATTCGCAAGACTTAACCTCTCTTATTGCTCATATTCCGGGGATTAAAGTATGTTTCCCAGTTACTCCCTATGATGCTAAAGGTTTGATGAATGCATCATTACAAGGTACCGATCCTGTTATATTTTTTGAAAGTCAACGTATATATGATATTGGAGAACAGTTTCACAAAGGTGGTGTGCCTGAAGAATATTATGAAGTGGAATTAGGCGAGCCTGATGTAAAGAGGGAGGGTAAAGATATTACATTCCTTACAATTGGATACACTCTTTACCAAGCTCTTAAAGCTGCCGATGAGCTTGAAGAGAAATACGGAATTAGTGCAGAGGTTATAGATGCACGCTCACTTGTTCCATTTAATTATGAAAAAGTAGTAGAGTCTGTAAAGAAGACAGGAAAAATTATAATAGCTGGTGATGCCACAACCAGAGGGTCGTTTCTTAACGATATGGCCACAAATATTAGTCAACTCACATTCGATTATCTTGAGGCACCAGTATCAGTACTCGGTTCGCGCAACTGGATTGTACCAGCTCATGAGCTCGAGGAACAGTTCTTTCCTCAACCAAGCTGGTTTTTAGATATGATTCATGAGCGTATTCAACCTCTGAAGGGTTATATCCCAGGGCAGAACTTTACGGATGGAGAAATTGTGAAAAGGGCTAAAAATGGTATTTAGCGTTTTAACCCTCTTTTATTTATAATATTATGTTGAACGTAAATTGCCATTTACATACTCCTTACTCTTTTAGTGCATTTGAAGATATTGATGATGCACTAAACAGAGCAGTTAAGGAAGGTGTGAAAGCTGTTGGTATTAATGATTTCTACACCTCAAAAGGGTTTAAAGAGTGGAAAATTGGATGCGATAAAAGAAAATTAATCCCACTTTTCGGTATTGAATTTATTAGTTTAAATCAAGATGACCAAATAGCGGGGTTACGGGTAAACGACCCTGCTAATCCTGGTCGCACATACATAAGCGGAAAAGGGCTTGCTTATCCTTTTAATTTGCCCGAGCCATTTGCTTCTCAGCTTTTAGCAGTAGAAGAGGAGTCGAATAAACAAGTGGCAGCAATGTGTGTAAAGCTTAATGAATTCTTGCAAAGAATAGATGCTGGTTTTACACTGGATCTTGCATGGATTAAAAAAGAATTCACGCAAGGTTCACTTCGTGAGCGGCATCTGGCAAGAGCATTAAGGATAAAGTTATTTGAGTATTGCAAAGGCGATTTAGTGAAAATAGACTTACTGCTTAAAGAGATATTTGGTGGAAAGAGTATTAATTCTGAGCTGACTGATATTGCTAGTCTGGAAAATGAAATTAGAGCAAATCTCCTTAAAAAGGGAGGTGAAGCTTATGTGGCAGAGCATCCTGATGCGTTTTTGCCCTTGCAATCTGTTTGTGATATAATAATTGCAGCTGGTGGGATACCAACATATCCATTTTTAGCTGATAATGAAAAAGGGGAGTATACCGATTTTGAGAATAATCTTGAGCGTGTGACAAAACAGCTTACCGAACGAGGCTTTCATTCGGTTGAATTTATAACTACTCGCAACGATATTAATTTACTTGAGAAGTATGCGGGTTATCTCCATGAGAAAGGTTTTGTAGTTACATTTGGTAGTGAGCATAATACTCCACAGATGGAGCCAATTGTGCTATATGCCAGACATAATAAGCCACTCACTGAACGGTTGAAGCAGATTAACTTTGAAGGTGCATGCGTTATTGCAGCTCATCAACATTTAATTTCACAAGGTTTAGAGGGTTATATCGACAGTAGTGGATATGC
>JAAZCL010000040.1 GCA_012513315.1 Bacteroidales bacterium
ATGATGAACAGTGGCGTAAGTTGAATTTACCACATGACTGGTCTATTGAAGGAGAGTTTAGCGAAGAGCATCCTGCTGGTAGTGGTGGAGGTGCTTTACCTGGTGGAATTGGTTGGTATAGAAAAGTGTTTAACATTGATAAAGAGCTAGAAGGAAGAAAGGTTTTTATCGATTTTGATGGGGTTTATATGAACTCAGAGGTTTGGATAAACGGCAACTATTTGGGTAAACGCCCCTATGGCTACATCTCTTTTAGGTATGATCTTACTCCACACCTCAACTTTGCTGGTGATAATACAATTGCTGTGAGGGTTGATAATAGCTTGCAACCAAACTCGCGCTGGTATTCGGGAAGTGGCATATATAGGAATGTGTGGCTAACGGTTGTTAACCCTGTTTATGTAGATTTATGGGGTACTTTTGTTACTACTCCCCAAGTAGATAGCGAGAAAGCTGTAGTGAATGTGGCTACAAAGATTAAGAATGAGTCGGATATTAATGTTAATGTAACTCTTAAAAGTACTATTATCGATTCATCTGGAAAAAGGATTGTCAGCACTGAGTCGGAAGAGAATTTGGTTGTGGGTTCTGTAAAAGAGGTGTCACACGATATCGAATTAACAAAACCTCATATTTGGTCTATTGAAGATCCTTATTTATATACCGTTGAAAGTGAAGTGTATGAAGACGGTAAATTGATAGACAACTACTCTACTCCACTTGGTGTTAGATCGTTTTCGTTTGATCCTGAGAAAGGATTTTCTCTTAATGGTGAGACAACAAAAATTAAAGGTGTTTGCATGCATCACGATTTAGGTTGTTTGGGAGCAGCGGTTAATACTAGGGCTATTGAAAGACAATTGGAGATTTTGAAGGAGATGGGTGTTAATGGGATTCGCACTGCGCATAATCCACCGGCACCTGAGCTGCTTGAGCTTTGTGATAGGATGGGTTTTATTGTGATGAACGAGACGTTTGATATCTGGAGAAAGAGAATGAATGAGTTCGATTATTCGCATCATTTTAATGAGTGGCACGAAAGGGATCTTACTGATCATATGCTGCGTGACAGAAATCATCCTTCAATTTTTATGTGGAGTATTGCTAATGAGGTGATGGAGCAATGGACTCATGCCGAGATGGATACTATCGACCTTAAGATGGCAAATATCCTTCTAAATCTTCAGAGAAGTGAGTTGGACCAATTGGCTCTTGATGAGGGATTGAGCTTTAATTCGATGTTAACACAGAAGCTAACGGGGCTAGCAAAAAGCTTGGACCCTACTCGACCGATTACGGCGGGCAATAATGAAACTAATGCGTGGAACCATCTGTTTTTAGCTGATACACTTGATATTATTGGTATTAATTATCACCTTGAAGATTTTGATAGTGTGAGGGCAAGGTATCCAAACAGACCTTTTATTGCTACAGAAACCACTTCGGCTTTGGCAACTAGAGGTTATTATAGGATGCCATCTGACTCTGCTTATATATGGCCTGTGAGTTGGGATATACCATTTTTTGATTCAACATATGCATGTTCTTCATATGACAACAGTCATGTTCCATGGGGCTCTACGCATGAAGAGACTTGGAACAAGGTTAAGAATAACGACTATGTGAGTGGGATGTATATTTGGACCGGGTTTGACTATATTGGTGAGCCTACTCCATTTTGGTTCCCGGCAAGAAGCTCATATTTTGGTGTAGTGGATTTGGCTGGTTTCCCTAAGGATGCATTTTATTTCTACAAATCGGAATGGACGGAGGAGCCAATGCTTCATGTTTTTCCGCATTGGAATTGGGAGGAAGGACAAGAAATTGATATTTGGGCATATTATAATAATGCTGATGAGGTGGAGCTATTTCTGAATGATGTTTCGCAAGGTGTAAGAAAAAAGGAGAGTGATGTTTTTCATGTTTCGTGGCGACTAACTTTTGAGCCTGGTACCATTAAGGTTGTGTCTAGAAAGGATGGAAAAGAGGTTATGTCTGTTAAAAAGCATACTGCCGGAGAACCTTATCAGATAAAGCTTACAGCCGACAGAGATAGAATAAGTAATGAGGGGGTAGACTTAAGTTTTGTTACGGTTGAGGTTATGGACAAAGATGGTAATCTTTGCCCGAATGCAGATAATCAAATTTATTTTGAGCTGAGCGGCAATGGCAAAATTGTTGGCGTGGACAATGGCAACCCTGTTAGCATTGAAAGTTTTGTTGAACCACAACGAAAAGCATTTTATGGCAAATGTTTGGTAGTAGTGCAAGGGGGAAGAAAATCAGAGTCAATACGACTTAAGGCTGTGTCTAAGAATTTAGAGTCGGCTAGTTTAAATATTAGTGTTCGATAGTTTTATTCGATGATCCTAAAACTGGAAACATGAAATTATTATTATCTAAAACATCATTAAAACTATGATGCAATATAAATTGTTATATTTGCAGTTAAATTTATATTTTTATAATATACTTGAAAAGAATAGTATACATATCGGTAATTATTGTTACGAGCATTTTAATGCTTGTACTATCTGCTATTCCTCACCATCATCATAATGATGGTTTGCAGTGCTTTAATATTGCTCTGGTAGAACATGATTGTGACAACCAGCATGCACAGCACCACAACCCTGCTACAGGTAATAATTCGGAAAACTCTAATTGTATTTTACATGCTAATTTTGTTATACAACAATTAGAAACAAATGTTCGTATAAAGTCATTCTCACTCAATTATGATGATTATAGTGATTTTAATTCGCTGTATTCACTTTCTGTTTTTAAGTATATAGATATTTTATTGCCTAATATAAGAATAGATATATGCGAATATGTCTACTACCTAATATCGTCTTATAAAACCAGCCCATTAGGGTTACGAGCACCTCCTATTGCTCTTGTTTAAGACTGTTGCCAACGATAGTCTTATTAGTTAACTATCTCAATTTCAATACTTCAACTTATTTTAATCTCACATGAGAGCTATTATTTTATCAATACTCATAGCCATTGCTATGACATTATCGGGTTGTCATCAACATAAAAGTGATGATCATAATGATCACCAACATATTGATGACAACAGCGCAGAGAATCTTATTCATTTTACTATAGAGCAGGCTGATGCAGCGGGAGTTACTGTGGAAACTATATCTCCAGACACCTTCAGACAGGTTATTAAAACAAGCGGACAAGTTTTGTCTGCTAAAGGTGATGAGGCAACTATCTCGGCTACGGCAAATGGAATAGTGTCGTTTTCTAAAGGCAATATTGCATCAGGTACTGCAGTAAATGCAGGGGAATCTATTGTAACCATTTCGTCTAACTCTCTTCCAGATGGTGACCCTATTGCCAAGGCTAAGATTGCCTATGAATCTGCTCTTAAAGAGTTTGAGCGGGCAAGCAGCTTGGTTAAAGATCAGATTATCTCGGAGAAAGAATTTGAACAGAATCGTTTAATTTATGAAACTGCCAAGATGAATTATGAGGCACAGGCATCTAATCATAGTACAAGCGGCATTGGGGTAACTTCTTCATTAAGTGGCTTTATAAAAAATCTTTACGTGAATCAAGGCGACTATGTGAGTGTGGGTCAACCCATTGCTACTATCTCACAAAACAGGAAGTTGCAACTTCGTGCCGAGGTATCGGAAATGCATTTTAGTGATATTTTCTCGATAAACGATGCAAACTTTAAAATGGCATATGATAATAGGTTGTACAAACTAAGTGAGTTAAATGGGAAGTTATTATCGCATGGCAAAGCATCTGAAGGAGAGTCTTTTTATATTCCAATTACATTTGAATTTGATTATACTGGTAATATAATCCCAGGTTCTTTTGCCGAGATATTTTTGCTCTCTACTCCACAGTTAAATGTAATGTCAACGCCAGTATCGGCTATTACAGAAGAGCAAGGCCTATATTTCGTTTATATTAAAACAGACGATGAGCATTATATAAAACAGGAAGTTACTCTTGGAGTAAGTGACGGAGATCGAGTGGTTATTCTGTCGGGTTTAGAGCAAGGCGACAAAGTAGTAACTGATGGAGTGTATCAGGTTAAGCTAGCTGCAACACCATCGGCAATACCTGAGGGTCATGTTCATTAATATACAAAGAGAAGCAAGTTTATGTTGAATAAATTAATAAGGTTTTCGTTGGATAACCGCTTGGTTGTTTTAATTGCAGCGGTTTTACTGATGCTTGCAGGTGTATATACTGCCTCTAATATGGAGGTTGATGTTTTTCCTGATTTGAATGCTCCTACAGTAGTTGTGATGACAGAGGCGCAGGGTTTAGCATCTGAAGAGGTTGAACAACTGGTTACATTTCCTGTGGAGGTGGCCTTAAACGGGGCTACAGACGTTAGGCGTGTAAGATCGTCTTCTACCGCTGGTTTTTCTGTTGTTTGGATTGAATTTGATTGGGGTACCGACATATATATTGCAAGACAAATTGTATCTGAGAAGCTTGCAATTATTAGAGAGTCATTGCCTTCAAATGTGGGTAATCCTACGCTGGGACCGCAATCTTCTATTATGGGAGAAATTATGATTATTGGGATGACTGCAGATAGTACCTCAATGAGAGACCTGCGTAATATTGCCGATTGGACAATTCGTCCTCGTTTATTATCTACAAGGGGTGTTGCTCAGGTTTCTGTATTGGGTGGTGAGATAAAAGAGTATCAGATTCTTCTAAATCCTGATAGGATGAAACATTATAATGTTAGCCTAAATGAAGTAATTGATGTAGTTAAAGAGATGAATCAAAATGTATCGGGTGGTATAATTAATGATTTTGGCAATGAGTATATAATCAGAGGAATGCTTTCAACAAACAACGTTTCGGAATTGAAGAAAGCTGTTGTCAAAACCATTAATGATAGTCCGATATTGCTAGAGAATATATCTGAGGTAACCATTGGCGACAAATCTCCTAGGCTTGGTATGGCTTCAGAACGAGGCAATCCTGCAGTGTTGTTGACTGTAACTAAACAACCTGCAACTGGCACTTTGGAGTTAACTGATAAGCTGGTACAATCAATTGATGAATTACAATCTGTAATGCCACCAGATGTGAAATTGTCTACCGATATTTTTCGGCAGTCGCGTTTTATAGAAAGCTCTATTAATAATGTTAGAAAAGCTCTATTAGAGGGCGGTATTTTTGTTGTTATTGTGCTTTTTATCTTTTTGATGAATACCCGCACTACTGTTATATCACTTATTACTATACCTATTTCGTTGGTTGTTGCTATACTTGTTTTAAAGCTTATGGGCCTAACTATAAACACCATGAGCTTGGGAGGTATGGCAATTGCTATTGGCTCGTTGGTAGATGATGCTATTGTGGATGTGGAGAATATATTTAAACGACTTAGGGAGAATAGACAAAATTTAATAGAAGATCAATTGTCTGTTATCCAAGTTGTTTATAAAGCGTCGAAGGAGGTGCGAATGCCCATTCTAAATTCTACATTAATTATCATAGTTAGCTTTGTTCCTCTATTCTTTCTTTCTGGGGTTGAAGGCCGTATGTTGGCTCCTCTTGGAATAGCATTTATAGTTTCACTTACAGCCTCTACAATTATTGCACTAACTCTTACACCTGTATTGTGCAGTTACCTATTGGGAAGAAAGAAAGATGATGATAAACTTGAGGAAAAGGAGCCGTACGTAGTGAGGTTTCTGAAAGAGCATTACAATAAAGCTCTATTGTATTCCCTTCGACATAAGAAATGGGTACTAGGTATTACGGGTGCTTTTTTAGTTATTTCTATAATAATGTTTTTTACCCTTGGAAGAAGCTTCTTGCCTCCTTTTAATGAAGGTTCTTTTACAATTAATGTGAGCTCAATGCCTGGAATTTCACTAGAGGAATCGGACAAAATTGGGCATAAAGCAGAGTCAATACTTCTTTCAATTCCTGAAGTACAAACTGTGGGACGCAAGACTGGTCGCGCAGAATTGGATGAACATGTTATGGGTGTAAATATTTCGGAAATTGAGGCTCCAATTGTTTTGGGCAAGAGGTCTAAAGATGAAATACTTGTTGAGATTAGAGAAAAGATGAGCGTTATACCAGGAGTTAATATCGAAATTGGTCAACCTATATCTCATCGTATGGATGCTATTTTATCGGGCTCTCAGGTAAATATTGCTATCAAGCTATTTGGAACCGACCTAAACAGAATGTTTGAGATTGGCAATCAAATTAAATATGCTATTCAAGATGTAGATGGAATTGTAGACCTGAATGTTGAGCAACAGATTGAGAGGCCTCAACTTACAATAACACCTAAAAGAGAATTGTTGGCTAAGTATGGTATTTCGTTGCCCGAGTTTGCAGAGATAATTTCTGTAATGCTTGCAGGGGAGATAGTATCGCAGGTATATGAAGGCAACAGGTCATATGATCTGAATTTGAAAGTAGGCGATGACAGTCGCAACTCACTTCAACAAATTAATGAGCTGATAATAGATGCAAATGGTCGTAAAATACCTTTGCGTAATGTTGCAAACATCTCATCAGTTATGGGTCCGAATACTATAAATAGAGAAAATGTGTCTCGCAAGATAGTAGTCGCGGCAAATATTTCGGGAGGGGATTTACGTGGTGCAGTTAATCAGATTCAGGAAATAATTAATAATGAAATACATTTACCAGAAGATTACCATATTGAATATGGTGGGCAGTTTGAGAGTGAGCAAAGAGCATCTCGCACATTATTGATAACATCTATATTCTCAATATTAATTATATTCTTACTTCTCTTTAATCAGTTTCGTAATGTAACTCAATCGGTTGTTATATTGCTTAATCTACCACTTGCACTTATAGGTGGTATATTAATATTATTTTTTACAAGCGGCAACTTAAGCATTCCGGCAATAATTGGATTTATTTCTCTTTTTGGTATAGCCACTAGGAATGGGATGTTGTTAATTTCGAGATACAACGATCTACATCTAGAGGGATATAGTGTATTTGAAAGCATAATACATGGTTCACTTGATAGGTTGAACCCAATTTTAATGACTGCTTTTACTACCGCGCTGGCTCTGATTCCGCTTGCTGTAAGTGGTAGTTTGCCTGGAAATGAAATTCAAAGTCCAATGGCTAAAGTAATATTGGGCGGGTTGCTGACTTCCACTCTTTTAAACGGATTTATTATTCCTATTATGTACTTGCTAACAAACAAAGAAGATGAAGACTAAAATAGTACTTATTGGCATTATATTATTCTTGAAGTTTTCTTTTATAATATCTCAAAATAATATCAGTGAGGTATTACAATCAATAGAAAAGAAAAACTCTACTCTAATTGCTTTAAGAAAATCTGCTGAAGCACAAATGCTTAAAAACAAGTCTGGTATTTATCTTTCTAATCCTGAGATAGAATTTGGATACTTGTGGGGCAAACCCAAACTTATTGGCAACCGCACTGATTTTAGTGCTATGCAGACTTTTGATATTCCTACAATAAGTGGAATGAAAAACAGGCTTGCTAATAAGCAAAATGCATCTGTGGAGATGCTCTTAAAGGCTGAAAGGGTGAATATTTTATTGGATGCTAAGCAGCTTTGTCTAGATTTAATTTACTACAATTCTATATTGGATGAATTAGATAAAAGACTATCACATGCTACTCGTATTGCTGATATTTATGAGAAGCGTTTATCAGAGGGTGATGCAAATATGCTTGATGTAAATAAAGCGCAATTGAATTTACTTAATGCACAAGCTGAATTACAACGTATGGAGGTTGAGCGAAATGCGGTTCTGTCTAAATTAATACAGCTGAATGGTGGTGACGATATACTTTTTATTGACCAGCATTTTGAGGCGATCTTACTGCCCCCTAGTTTTGATGAATGGTATGCTCAGGCAGAACAGATTAACCCTATATTATCATATGTGAGACAAGAGGTGGAAGTTAGTAAAGACTTTGTAAGAATGAGTAAGGCTAAAAGATTTCCTACATTCTCTGCGGGTTTCGTGAGTGAGAAAGTAGTAGGTGAAACGTTTCAAGGAATTCAAGTAGGCATAACAATACCACTTTGGGAAAATAAGAACCAGGTAACGCATGCAAAAGCGTCGGCTCAAGCTGCTGAAGCGCGACAAGTTGATGGTATTCAGAAGTTTTATATGGAAATGAAGAATCAATATTTGAGGGCGATAGGATTAAATGAAATTGCTCAAAACTATCGCAATTTACTAAACACCTCAAATAGTGCAGATTTATTACAAAAAGCACTTGACGCTGGAGAGATATCCCTATTAAATTATCTTACTGAGATTTCTCTTTATTATAATACTGTTAATTTGGCTCTTGAAGCTGAGAAGGATTTTCAGAAATCAGTAGCTGAATTATTAGCTGTTGAATTATGAAAACGGGTGTCAGGATGGAGTTGAAACTTGTTCATTATTACTACAATAACATAATTATTACAATATCATAACATCCAAGGTTCTAAGTAATTATTAACTTTTTAGTATATTTGTACTCGTATCTGAATTTAAAACAGATGTAAGTAGATTTATGATAAAAGATTATAAAATTGAGATTTGTGCAAACTCGGTAAAGAGTTGTATAGAAGCACAAAAAGGAGGGGCTTACCGAGTGGAGTTGTGTGCCGGAATTCCAGAGGGTGGAACTACACCTTCATATGGTGACATATCTTTGTCAAGGGAGCTGTTGGATATTAAACTTAACATAATAATTCGTCCACGTGGAGGAGATTTTCTTTATAGTGATCTGGAACACAAGATTATGCTAAAGGACATAGAAATTGCCAGAAAACTAGGTGTTGATGGTGTGGTTATTGGATGCCTTACTCCAAATGGCGATATCGATAAAGTTAGAAACCGTGAATTGATTGACGCAGCTGGTGATATGAGTGTAACTTTTCATAGAGCATTTGATATGTGCCGCGATCCTTTTGAGAGTTTAGAATGGATTATAGATTTGGGGTGTGATAGAATTCTAACTTCTGGACAGCAACCAAAGGCTGATATGGGTATTGATCTACTTAAAAAGCTTGTTGACATAGCTGGAAAAAGAATTATTATTATGCCAGGAAGTGGTGTGAATGTACATAATATTTCTGAAATAGCAACCTCAACTGGTGCAAAAGAATTTCATTTCTCGGCAAGAGAGCCTATTGAAAGTGGTATGGTTTATCGCAACCCTAACCTTAAAATGGGTGGTACGGCTGTGGTGATTAACGAATTTGAGGAACAGGTTACTAGTTCTGAAAAGGTAAGGTCGACTATTGAAGCACTAGGAAATAGAGAAGATTAAGAAACAGGTATCTCGTATTCTTCATACTAAGATGTCAGAAACAAAGAGAAAACAATGAAAACTAATAATTTCAGAAAATAATTACTGATAATATGAAACTATTCAAAATCATAACTTTTATACTATTTACGGCTTTTATGACATCATGTGATATGGGAGGTAAAAGTTCTTCTGTTGCAAATTATGAAGTTATACCTCTTCCCAATGAAATTAACTCGATAGAGGGAGAGGCATTTACTCTAACTGGCCAGACAACAATTGTTTACCCTGAAGGAAATGATATAATGCATAGAAATGCTGAATTCATGGCTGAGTATCTTAATATTGCTACTGGAATAAAAACTGCGTTAGGTAATGATTTGCAAACAAAGAATGCAATTATACTTAATACTGGTCTCGAGAGTGATAATCCGGAAGCGTACACAATTAGTGTGAATAGTGAGAGTATTACTATAAAAGGTGCAACTGAGGCTGGGGTTTTTTATGGTATTCAAACTATTAGAAAAGCAACACCAATAGAGAAGGTGGAATCGGTAAATTACTCATCAGTAAGCATTTCAGATGAACCACGGTTTGGTTATAGAGGAGTGAGCCTAGATGTGGCACGCCATTTTCAACCTGTTGAATTTGTAAAGAAATACATCGATTTGCTTGCTCTGCATAATGTAAACCGTTTTCATTGGCACCTAACAGATGATCAGGGATGGAGAATTGAAATAGATTCATATCCAGGACTTACAGAAGTAGGGTCTATGAGAGATGAGACAATAATTGGTCGCAACTCAGGTGAATATGATGGAACACC
>JAAZCL010000363.1 GCA_012513315.1 Bacteroidales bacterium
GCTATAGCTTTAAAGTATCTCAAAAACACTCAGATGGCAGAAGACGCCGTACAGCATGTGTTTGTGAAGCTTTGGGAAAGCACATCTGATATTCATATCGAAATTAATCTCAAGAATTATCTTTATACAATGACTAAGAATTATATTCTTAATCAGATACGCGACCGCAAAGATGAGATTTCATTAAACTATATAAATGCACAAATAGATATACCGGGCCAAGAAGATGTGATTAAGGCCATGGATGATAAGCAGATGCGCAATCTTCTTTATCAAGGGGTTGAATCACTTCCGCCACAAAAAAAGGAGATATGTCTACGGAAACTAGAGACCACTGACAGTAATCAGCAAATTGCTGAGAAAATGGGAATATCAATTAATACTGTTAAGTCGCATTATCAAGAATCCATTAAGATGTTGCGCTTATATTTTGATCAGATAAAGATTTAGTTAAAATATTATGCAGTTTAACTAATATCTTTTGCACAATTATGTGTCTATAAAGAATAAGGGATAAACTTATGTAATTAAAAATTCATGTCGGCAAAAAGAAATATGATAAATAGGGTAGTTGGTGAGGTCTCTACAAAAGAAGATGCACAAGAGGTTGTTGAATGGTTTTCATCTACAATAGAGGGTCAGCAACACCTTGCAGATATGTTGGATAAAGATGCTTACATGATGGAAAATGACACATTTAGCGATAAAACATTTTCTGCTGTACAGTCGGATAAGCTTTTTAAAAAGATTGATCGTGAGATTTATCAAAAATCATTTAGAAGAACCAGTCTAAAAGTTGCAGCTGTATTTCTACCTATATTTATTGTTTCTCTATTGGCTTTCTATTTCAACAAACAAACTTCAATTTTTGAAGGAGTAAAATATACCGAGCTTTATATTCCACATGGTGAGGATGCAAGAATATTTTTTCAAGACGGTACAGAAGTCTATTTAAACTCAGGTACTAGAATTCGCTATCCCGAAAGATTTGGAATTAGACAAAGAGAAATATTTTTAGATGGTGAAGCGTATTTTAATGTTACCACAAATAGTAAACGACCATTTATTGTAAATGCTCAAAATACGTCTGTAAGAGTTTTAGGCACCTCATTTAATGTTAATGCATATAGTGAGAGTGAATTTATTAAAGTTGTGTTGGATGAAGGTAAAACATCTTTTCATGTACAGAGTAGCAGCTACTCAATGACACCTGGGCAACTGCTTGAATATAATAAGACCACAGGTAGAACAATTCTTTCTAACCTTTCAAAGCCTTCCAGTGCCTCTCTTTGGAAGGATAATATGATTTATTTTTACGACACACCACTTGCTGAGGTATTAAAGGTGCTTGAGAGAAAATATGATGTAAAGTTTCATCTACAAGCAACTGGTGCTTTAGAATATAGCTATACCATAACTACAAAACACACAGATTTAGAATCTATATTAGCAGAGCTGCAAAAAATTGCTCCCGTAAGATTTGATCAAAAAGAGAAAAATATCTTTGTTACGCTATAAAAATAAATCATTAATTAAGCATATAACATCTTCTTCTATAAAGCAATAATAGAATTACCTTGTATTATTATTTTGTAGATTATCTATTTTGCCGTTATAATTAAAACTTATAGGGATTAATTAGCGTGTTTTTTACATTAAAATATATAATAACACTAATTGTTAAATGGCAAAAACTTGCTAAATTTTATATAGAATTGTTTGTTTAATAAAAAATATTTTATAAATTGCACGTAGAAATTAGGGGAATGTTAATTAGAGTTTGTTGTTTTGAAGAGCATTATTATCATAATATCATTGATTCTGACCGCATTAGTGTATGTGGAAAACACTTATGCTCAATCAAATTCTGCAAATGTCACTGTTAATATCATATTACATCCTATCCAAACCATTACTATAAACTCATCTCAGAAGGATGTTAATTTAGAATACCATAATATAGAAGATTACGAGAAAGGTGTTTTAACTACTTTAGATGACCACCTGTCCGTAACAAGCACGGGTGGCTTTCAGGTTAACGTTGCATCAAACCAGGATAGCTTTACACAATCAGGTTCAGACAAATCAATTCCTGTTAGTGATGTTTTGATTATAGCTGCAAATGGTTCTGATAATAACTTACCACAGATATTTGATAATGTTTTGCTATCTACCAATCCAGAATCACTTATAAGATCGGGAACAGGTGGAATGGATCTTAAATACAATGTAACCTATGATAATACCGCGGGTGGAGCTGATAAGTATGTAAATATGAC
>JAAZCL010000364.1 GCA_012513315.1 Bacteroidales bacterium
GACCAAGGTTGGCATCTAGTGCAAATCGGCTTACTAGTGAGTTGCCACATTTGATGTTGATGTCTATATTGGGTAGTGTCTCTAATTCGGTTTCATTCTTGTAATAGGCATTCTTCAGTAGCTCTATCCATAAGCGCAGACGACATATCTTTACTGAGTTGGGGTTGATGTCTACGCCAAACAAACAGTTCTCTATAATGGTTTGCTTCTCGTGAAAGAGGGCTTCTTGTACTCGCTGGCTTTCTTTGCTTGTTGGGTTATACTCAAATATTACTCCATCTTCATCTGTTATAATTAACTCATCATTTTCTACCACCACGTGATACTCTTTAAGCCTGCGCCCTTTTCGGTCTTTTAAGATGCGCAGATCGTTTTTGATGGCTATAATCTCGTTTAGTGCCGATACTAAGAAGTGTCCCGATCCCACAGCGGGGTCGCATATCTTTATGCTATTTACAATTTCATTGGCTTCGTTGATGTCATCTATTCTGTTATAGAGCTGAGTAATATCTTTGCAGTTCCATTGTTTTGTTTCGTTGAACTTTTGCAATACTGCTTTGCGAATGGTTTCTCTGCACATATACATGGTGATGAACCCCGGGGTGAAAAAGGAGCCATCTTTATAACCGTTTATCTTTTCGAAAATAAGCCCTAGCACTGATGCATTGATGAGGGTTTTATTGTCTTCTTGTATGGCTTCTGACCCTTCGCTGGTGAAATCATAGGCATCGAGAAATTCAAAGAGGTATTCTAATGGATTCATTTTGCCTGTACGGCGCTTGCCATTGATATCTTTTAGCACTGTTCCATTATAAATGGGTAGTTCACGATTATCTCCCAAGTTACTCACAAATAGGGTGGTGTGCTCTAATTCGGTTGGTTCAAAGAGTGAGCTGTTGAGGTAGGGAACTTTATCGAAAGCTCCTTTGGTGGTTACTCCACGGTCGGATAGTTTTCGGGCAAGTACTTTAAAGAAAAGACTATTTAGATCGTCGTAACTTGGAATCTTTTTTATGTTGAGGAACTCATATTGTGTGTTTCCCTTATGATATTTAATAAGTTGTGCCTCCAGAAGTTTCATAAACAGAATACGATTCATCCATGTGATGGATAGCTCTAAGCCAACATTAAACAGGCGTTCTTGCTTATTGGCGCCATACAGACTGGGTTTGTCTAGCCTGCTTATTTTGTCGAGACTGTCGAGTTCATTAATAGCATTTTCTATGAGTGAACCAATATTGCGTTTGTTATCTTGTTCGCGACCTATTATCTTTTTGCCACCTTCTTTGCTTTCACTCAATCCCATTATGTGAAGTAGTTCGCCATAGAAACCTTTGTCTAATGTGTTGCTATCGTTGGCAAAGGGGAGGTTTAGTAGATGCTCGGGCGAGAGTAGTTTGTAAAGCGCTATTAGTTTGATATCATCATCGGCATTATCATTGCGCAAGGGTTGATTATAATCGCGTATATCGAAATAGGCAAACTCTATTTCGTTTTTAAGGCTTTCGATAAAGGGGTGAGCTATTTCGGAATAGAACACCTCGGTGCGCTGTTTGCTTTTCTCAAACTCCTCGAATTGACGAATAAGTGCCTTGTTTTGTGCGAAGTTTCGTTCGAATACTTTGCTGTCAAAAATATACCACTCGTAAATATTGGTAATTATAAGGTTGCGAATCTCTAAGTTGCTGTTGGTAATTCGTTCTCGTAAATAGTAGAGCAGTAGTTCGTGAAACGCCTTAGTATTAATTTCGTCTGGGGTAATCATTTCCCACCTGTTGGAAGGGCGCTTTGTTTCGATAATTACACCCACTGAGCTGGACCTGTTTTTACCATTATGGATAACAAGATCGGCCCTATCTTTGGTGTTAATGAAGTGGTCGTCTTTGTAATAGGTGTTTTTTAGAAAGTCGCTTATCAAGTTTTTCTGATACTCTTCAGACTCACTTTCATTTATTGTATCGAGTAACTCAATAAGGTTGGTTTTGAAAATATCTATCTTCTTTCTATCGGGTTTTAGCTTCAAATAGGCTTTGTTGAGAGCTTTTCTTGGTTTTAGTTGCTTTAAAATCATTGCTTATGGTAATATAATATGTTTCAACATCAAATATATACATAAATGTTAATACATTACAATTAAATTATTAATTAGTTTGTAGGAGCATGCTTAATGCTTTTGCTGTATCATTCAACAAAAGAATCGAAATTAGAATGATTTAGAATAGTTGTAGTATGATCAGGATAGGCATCACGAAATGAGTTTGGGAAATTCACTTTCTTGTCTTTCCACTTAATTTCAAATGCATTAAGTACTCCATCTTCTTCTTCGATGTAATCAATTTCAGCTCTATCGTGTGTTCTCCAAAAATAGCTGTTTACATACTTTTTGTTGTAGTGGTTGTTTTTAAGTCGTTCGGAGATAAGAAAATTTTCCCACAAAGCTCCTTTGTCCATTCGCATTTCTGGAATCGAGAAGTTACTGATTAAAACATTTCGTATTCCATTATCATAAAAATAATATTTCTTGCCTTTTTTAATCTCATTTCTTAGGTTGCGACTGAGAGCGGATAATTTGAATATTACAAATGCTTTTTCTAATAAATCGAGATACTTTTCGACAGTTGCAGTATCAATATTGCCAACCATTCGCGACAGTTCGCTATAGCTCACTTCGCTGCCAACTTGGAAAGCTAATGCGCGCAGTAGATTATCGATATGAGCAGGTTTTCTTATGCCTTCTATTTGCAGAATATCTTTATATAAATAGCTGTTTGCAATTTCAACAAGGATTTCTTTTTCATTGCCCGGATTGTTTACAACCTCTGGATAAAGCCCGTAGATAAGCCTAGTGTCAAGCATCCTTTTTGCTTCTAATATGGAGCTGTATCCAACGGTTTCTTTATAACTTATGGGATATAGGTAGAAAGTTTTTTTACGTCCCGTTAGTGCTTCAGACATATTATTTTGCAATTCGAAAGATGAAGATCCGGTAGCGATTATTTGAATTTGCGGATAGTTGTCGTATAAAAGCTTGAGTTTTTTACCGATATCAGGAATTTGTTGGGCTTCATCTATTATTACCAATTTGTTGTTTGCGCCTATCAACTGTAGCAACTGTGTGCTTGTACCGGCATTGGAAAATGCTTCTAATACATCTGACTCGTCTGCATTAAGCCAAACCGATGGTTCGTTAAATTGCTTTACTACCTCTTTCAGTAATGTTGTTTTACCCACTTGCCTTGCTCCAAGCAGAAGAATTATTTTACCTTTGAAGCAAGCATCAATAACAGCATTTAATAAATCTCTTTTAATCATAATCAGTAATTTTGTGGTGAAGATAATATGTTTCAGCATCATTACCAACTAAATAGGCCTAAATTTAGGATTGTAATCCGTAAATTGCGCCTAAATATGGGATTTTAATCCTAAAATTACGCCCAAATTTGGGGATTAGGGCTTCGTTGATGCTTTTTGTGGTACTTCATTGATGCTTTTTGTGGCAATCTGTTGATGCTTTTTGTGGTAAATTAGTTTTCTATCATTTTATCTTTATAAAAATCGAGTAGTTTTTTGTAGACCGGTTGCAGTTTCATGATATTAGCGTTACCAATTAGAAACATCTGCTCTCTGGCGCGAGTAATGGATACATTGAGTTTTCTGTCTACCTTGCCATCGCTGCTCATATTGCAAAGAAATTTGAGTTGTGAGGGTTGATTTATGCAGAACGACATGATTATTATGTTGCGCTGACTGCCTTGAAAGCGTTCTACGGTATCTATCATTATGTTTTGAGCATCTGGTATTGATGATTTAATCAGTTTGTCTCTGATCAGGGCTATTTGATTTCTGTAAGGTGCAATTATTCCGATTGAGTTGTGGTTGATTTGCTTGTTGTTTTGATTGTATACTCTATAGATTGAGTGAAGAAGATCGACTACCACATCGGCTTCTTTTTCATTTATTTTATTTGATGGTATAGCTGTTTTATGTGATTGAGTGTATAAATCTATATTCTCTGTGGAGATAAAAAAATTACGTCCTGTAGCCACATATTTATCGAAACTGTTGTCATTATTATAGCTCATTTCCCATTTAGCAGTTTGCCAAGCGAGTGCAGGAAGCAGGGCTTCGGAATAGAAGTTATTTGCAGGAAAGGTGGCTATGTCGTTATGCATACGCCCTTGTTTTGTTAACTGTGTGTATGAGTGACTCCAGTTCATATTGATGCATCTTCTCAATAATCTTTCGAATAGTGAATCTCTGCAATCTGTTATTCCTATATTGGTTAAATTGGGCTCCGAGATTTTTGACTCGTCATTATCTTGTTTTACAATGGTGGACAGTTGATTATGGTCGCCAATCATTATAAACTTCTCGAACTCTGGTAGGAGTCCAATAATTTGAGGTTCTAGTATCTGTGATGCTTCATCAATGATTGCCACATTAAACTTTTTCAGTGAGAATAGTTCGGGTTTGCTGGTTACTGAAGCAAGTGTGGATACCCATATTCTGCATTTATCGATAGTTTCTCGAAGAGACTCTCTGTCTATAGATTGCTCTGAAACGTTCTGTAGTAGTCTATGACGATGCTTGTCGGCACAAGAAAGTTCGCTTCCTATACGAATATAGTTTTCGCATAATCCATTGGTATAACCAAAGGCAGCATTTATTGCATCGCAAAGTTCATCAACTGCCCTGTTGGTATAGGCTATAACCATTATATTGATATCGAGCTTTTTGTAGTATTCTTCAATAAGTCTACGTGCAAATATTGATGTCTTGCCTGTGCCGGGAGGGCCCACTATAAGGAAATAATCTTGGGCATTAATTGCTTGGGAGATTATATTTTCGGGGTAGTGGAGAGTGTTGCTGTAATTATTGTTGTCTATATAGTTATCATTATTGCTATTGTTTTTAACCTCCTTGGAGTTGTTTTTTTTGTGGTTTTCGGATCCGATAATAGTATTTTTACTATCAGACTCTGGGGTGCTGGGCCCGCTTATCCCGAGTAATAAATCTTTTGTTGGTTTGGGTGCTGTAATAAATTTATAAAGCGTTTTATACATGTAATTGTATGAAGAGTCGAGCGAATCGTGCTCAATTGCCCAATATGGATTATCATTAAAGTAATGGCGGTTTTTCTGCTTATATCTGAATCGCACCGTGACTTCATCCTCCATTATTTCTACAATAGTTCCTTTTAGTATCTGTGTGTTAAGTACGGTGTCATTTGCATTGTTTTTTGGATAAACTATACAGATATCGCCCTCTCTGAAGTTTACTAATCCGGTAAGTTCTCGTTTAAAGTTGATAACCATATCTCTGCCGCTATCATCTATATTGTTTATAGATAGATTGTAGATTGCATCTAGTGCTTTGGCCCTTTCACTAAATTTGGTGTTCCATAACGAGGCTACTCCTGTAGGGGTTTCATACTCTATGTCTCCAATCTTTTGGTGATATAGCTCGCGAGATATAAATTTTATATATCTATAGAAGTATGTTTTCTC
>JAAZCL010000365.1 GCA_012513315.1 Bacteroidales bacterium
ACGGAGCACAAAGGGTTTATTAATGCTGCATTATTTATAGTGTTGCAAACGTTTTGATTAACTATAAATATAATTGGTCTGAAATTAATGAGAATCGTAAATAATTAAAATCACAAAAAAATGAAAAAAATAATTGCAATTATAATCCTTGTGTTTGCCGTACAGGGTGCGGCGCAAGCGCAAATTGGCAAATTACTCAACAAAGCCAAAGAAACAGTGAAAAAAGAGACAAAAGAAGCAGCGAGTAATGCAACCGAAGGTGCGTCCAACACAACATTGGATACAAAAATGTCGGTTTCTATGACCGGTCTGTCTGATGAGGTGCGCCAAGCCGTCGAGAAAATGAAAGACCCAAGCCTGAGGCCACCTACTTGTTGGGCGTATGATTCCTTTGCTGACAAAGGAGGTGCCTCTTTTGACTTTGAAAAAGAAAATGCAAATCCAAAGCCACTCGACAAGATGAATCATTATGAATTTGTACTACGTATTTATCGTTTTTCGTCTGAGGAGTTGGAGGCTATAAAAAAACAAATAGAAGACAGAAATAACGATAACATATCTATTTATGAGGCTCTATTTACACCCGGCACATTTAGTATGAAATCAGATGTGGGAAAACTATTTACCGATAGTGAAAAATTCAGTGCAGAACAAAATATAAAAAAAGAGTCCGAACTTTATGAACACTACATTGGCGTTCTTAAAAGCTATGTAACGCAACGATATGAAGTTGAGAAAGTGGGAGAAAATAGATTTACCTTAAAATCGTTACCCTTAGGAATGAACAGTATCAGAAATATAGATGGGAAACTGCACTTCGTAATTTACGATGATTATGGAACCCCCATAATTACGCCCGCTAAAGCAGATATATACGATTATGAGAGAGCTCAATTAATTGGTATTCGCAGATTACTTGACCGTAGAGACCAATCATTGCAGTGGGATGAACATAATTTTGCGAATATTGTAATTTCAAGTATGGCGGAAGGACAAATAAACTCATTGGCTAACCAAGAAAAACTACCCATACCCGCTTCGCAGATGAACAATCCTGCATTGAAAGCCAAAATGCTTGAACTTGCACGCCAAGCATACCCATCGTGGGATATCAAAGAGCTCATAATTATAGAATCGGCATGGCGGGTTGAAAAAAACGCACTCGGACAAATCATCCACCGCCGAATCAACACCAAAATTATCCTACCAAACGGCTCTGGCGGATACACTATGCGTACACTCAGTTTTATTGAGCCTTATGCGGGTAGCGACAAGTATGGTGCGGTGGAAGCCTTCGGCATTGGCACAGATGACAGGGCGGTAAATTATACAGGAAAATAAAAAAAACAGTACAATGAGAAAAATAATTCTACTTACAGTTATAGTTGCAGCATTTATCCTTAATGGATGCGGTGGAAGCAGCTCACAACCAAATTTTAAAGATATGGATGAAATAGAAAAACTAACCAAAGAGCAGTTTGCTCAAGAGTCAGCGGCAATTTATGCCCGTGTGTTTCAGGAAGTCGGAAACCTGCTTAATAAACATTCAAAAATAGATGCTAGTTTTGAAAAGGAGATCGATAAACTATATGACAGCTCTGCAAAGCAGATGATTGAATACGGAA
>JAAZCL010000366.1 GCA_012513315.1 Bacteroidales bacterium
AATAGATCGCGAATCTCAGTTAATAAAGCCTCTTCTTTTGTAGGCTCTGGTGGCGCTTCTACAACAGGCTCTACTACTTTCTTGCGTTTCATTTTATTCATAGCTTTTATAACCAGGAAGATTGAAACTCCTACAATTAAGAAATCTACAACACTTTGAATAAATGTACCATAGTTCCAGGTAATGGCTGGTGTCAATATCTCACTGCCCTCCATAACAGCCTCTTTTAAAACTACTTTTAGCTCTACAAACTTGCTGTCTCCTAGCAACAACGCAATGGGTGGCATTAATATATCGTTTACAAACGATGTAACGATTTTTCCAAAAGCTGCTCCAATTACGATACCCACGGCCATGTCAACAACACTACCGCGCATTAAAAATTCTTTTAATTCTGTTTTAAATGACATATTTTTTATTGATTAAAAGTGAAAAGTGTTCAGTATTGCAAAGTAAACAATAATTATTTGAAAAGTTTTATATTAGTAAAATATTTCGGCAATCATACAGCGTGCCGAGCCACCACCATTTTTTTCTATAGTCTGAAGATCAGAAGAAATTATTTTACTGTATGTCGATATAACACGCTCCTGTTCAAATGTCAAAGCCCTCTGAGCTGCCGCCGACATAACAGTTATAGGAGAACCGTTTCTGCTCCTTACCTCAAGCATATTGCCTACAAAGCTATCAACCTGCTCTAATGAAATATCAACTATAATTTTGCCAGTAGAAGTTAATTGAGCAACTATTTTCTTTCGTTCATTCTCATCCTTAATAGATTCAAGGCAGATAACCGCCACCTGCATGCCAATGTTCATTATCACATTAGTATGATATATTTGGTTGCCATTCTTATCAAAAGCATCATAAACTATAGGTTGATAATTCATAATAGAACAAAACTCAGACAATACCTTCTCAGATGTGCGTGCCGATCTGCAACAATATGCAATATGTTTCCTGCGATCTAAAATCATGCTCCCCGTGCCTTCCAAAAACTCACCCTCTTCCTCCCAATGAGTTAAGTCCACAACCTTATTGTGATTAAAAACCCTTTTAAGAAGATTTAAAACATGCTCTTTCCTCTCCAATCTTCTGTTTTCGGCAAACATAGGGTATAAAACCAGCTCTCCCCCAAAGTGAGAAGAGAACCAGTTATTCGGAAATATAGAATCTGGTGTCCAAGGCTCTGATGTATCCTGTACAACAATTACATCAACATCATTTGCCTTCAATAACTTCACCAAAGCATCAAATTCCGCTAGCGCTTTCTCAGCAACTTGCATCTGATCAGACTTTTGCTGGAACTGATTATTCTCAGCAGTCTGCTCATTAAAGGCGAAATTAGCAGGACGAACCATTAATAGCTTAGCAGTTGTTTGCATATTATTTATATTCTAAAATTCATAATGTTAGTCGATACTTACCCTTCAAGCGATTTAATAGATTTACCAATAATACCAATCGCCTCCCTCAGTTCATCATCACTAATATTTAAAGGAGGAGCAAATCTAATAATATGACCATGAGTAGGCTTAGCCAATAATCCATTTTCTGCCATTACCATACAAACATCCCAAGCCTCTTTGCCGTTATGGGGCTCTATCACGATAGCGTTGAGCAGTCCCTTTCCCCTCACTTCCTTAATAAATGGACTATCAATCTTTTGCATTTCCTCCCTAAATATTTTACCAAGATACTCTGCTCTATCCGCCAGG
Organism: Bacteroidales bacterium; assembly: GCA_012513315.1. Classification (GTDB taxonomy): domain Bacteria; phylum Bacteroidota; class Bacteroidia; order Bacteroidales; family Dysgonomonadaceae; genus Proteiniphilum. Next base: position 1,719 of record JAAZCL010000366.1, read on the forward strand.
TTTTCGTCCCTCACCACCTCCAGTGCTGCTGTCGCAACCTTGCAAGCTAATGGAAAACCACCAAATGTAGAACCATGCTGACCAGGCTGTATTGTTAGCATAATATCATCATCGGCCAAGACTGCCGAAACCGGAAGCACTCCACCTGAAATTGCTTTGCCTAAAATAACAATATCGGGTCGCACATTTTCATGCTCACAACATAATAACTTACCCGTACGCGCAATTCCAGTTTGAACCTCATCTGCAATAAATAAAACGTTATACTTCTTGCAGAGGTTGTAGCACTCCTTAAGGTATCCATCATCCGGCACAAAAACACCCGCTTCACCTTGAATAGGCTCAACTAAAAAACCCGCAACTTTATCTCCCTTCTCTTCTAGAAAAGAAGAAAGAGCAGCACTGTCATTATAAGGAATCACCTCAATGCCTGGGGTATACGGACCATAATGGGCGCGTGCATCGGGGTCTGTAGATATTGATATAATAGTAATAGTTCTACCATGAAAATTTCCCTCGCAAGCCACAATAATAGCTTCATTCTCGGGTATTCCTTTCTTTAGGTATCCCCACTTGCGAGCAAGTTTTATTGCCGTTTCAACACCTTCGGCACCAGTGTTCATCGGCAACACCTTATCATAACCAAAGTAGTTGTGAATAAACTCCACGTATGGGCCCAAGGCATCATTAAAAAATGCACGTGAGGTAAGACACAAGGTTTCAGCCTGATCTGTAAGTGCTTTCACTATTTTTGGGTGGCAATGGCCTTGGTTAACGGCAGAGTAGGCCGACAAGAAATCAAAATATTTCCTCCCATCAACATCCCATACGTAGCAACCTTTTCCCTTACTTAATACAACAGGTAGGGGGTGATAATTATGTGCCCCATATTTATTTTCTTGCTCAATATACTTATTTGCTTTTTCCGAGATATTCATGTTTTTATATTTTAAGGGATTAATAATTAGAATCGACGATGCAACTATACTTCAGTCTCAACTAATAACTATATTTTTAAATTGAATAGCCTCACCTTCACTTTGCAGACCAATGTGCCCTTCCATTACATTGCTTGTAGCTCTATTTTGCAATACATCGTTAATATACACAGTAATATCACCATCAAGAACAACGATTTTAGCTTTATTCCACTCGCCTGTTGGCTTTTCGCTAGATTCCTCTAATTTGTCAATTACAGGAAAAGCAGGTCTCTCAGTCGCACCCTCTGGAAGAGTATATTCATTTAAATCAGAACCTCCAAGCAGTACGAAATCACCCGCTTGCCCAGCTTTCAATTGGCACTCAATTCCGTTAGGAAATGGATTAGTAGGATCTTCAATTAGAACAAATATACCACTATTACTCGCATTTTCAGCCCATCTATATTCCATCTCAAGAGTATAGTTTCTGTATTTCTCTTTAGTGTACATATACCCAAGAGGCTCTCCCGCAATTGTAATAACACCATCACTTACAGTGTATACCTCATTAGCAGGTGCAGCATCATTCTCCAATACAAACTCCCAGTTTGAAAGATCTTTACCATTAAATATTTCCATAGATTGTTGTTTACAGCTACTAGCCAATAAAATTAAAAGCAGCATTAAAGTTGATAAGTTTGTTTTTCTCATACGATTATTGTTTATGTTTCTTTACAAAAATAAGCTTTTTATCTGAAAAAAAGAAAAATGATTTAGTCACTATATGCTAATACTTATAGTGGATGATTTGGTCTACTTTATCCTATTATACAATTACATAAAAGTAAAGTCAATTAAGGACGAAAAACGTATTATTTAAATCAATATCACCACTGGGAGCATATAGATATACTTCGAATTTACTTTGGGTCTTCGTCGTACCTCGTTCGTACCAAGTCCTAACAAACTCCGTTTATATACAGAGTTAATTAGGAGTTGGTTAGGAGTAGGTACGGACTTAGTAAGTAATTAGTATGGAGTATCACTTGTTAAATTCATTGTTAAATAGTATCAATAAAAAAATTGCTATCTTTGATCAACAAACAAATAATTAATAATATTAAATCATATAAGCTATGTCAACAAACAACATTCGCACCGGCGTAATAGGTTACGGACTATCAGGAAGAGTATTTCATGCACCATTTATTGATGTGGTGGAAGGCTATGAGCTTTCAAAAATAAGCACATCAAACCCAGAGAGAATAGCTTTGGCACAGAAGCGTTACCCAACGACTGAAATAGTGGCCGATGCCCAAAATATAATTAACGATCCTAATATAGATCTGGTATTAGTTACATCACCCAACATAGACCATTTTAAATGGGCAAAGGAGGCGCTATTGGCTGGCAAGCACGCAGTTGTAGAAAAGCCATTTACAATAAATGTTGCAGAAGCAGATGAGTTAATTGAGCTGTCAAAAAAGCAGAATAAAGTATTATCGGTATACCATAACCGTAGATTTACCAGCGATACTAAAACAGTAAAAAAGCTTTTGGATAGCGGGTTGCTGGGTGATATAGTTGATTATGAAACCCATTTTGATAGATATCGCACCGATCCCAAGCCCGGAGGAGCATGGCGCGAGCAGGCGCTACCAGGATCGGGAATATTTTACGATCTGGGTTCGCATTTAATTGATCAGGCATTATGGTTTTTTGGAATGCCCCATTCTGTTACTGCAGAGATTAATAAACAACGCTCTTGGGCCAATGTTGATGATCAATTTGATGTTCGTTTGCACTACACTGATTTTACCGCCACATTAAAGTCGAGCATGATTTGCCGCATACCTGGCCCCACATATATGCTACACGGAACAAACGGTTCTTTTGTAAAATATGGTTTAGATGTGCAGGAGTCCACGCTTGACGGGGGAGCAAAGCCGGTTGGAAAAGAGTGGGGGAAAGAGCCTGAGAATATTTGGGGCACAATAAATGCTGAATACAAAGGAGTAAAAATATCGGGCAAGATTGAGAGTGAGCTTGGTGATTATAAAGATTACTTTATTAATCTGCGCGACGCTATTAACGGCAAAGGAGAATTAGCAGTTAAAGCTGAAGAGGCACGTGAAGTAATGAGAATTATTGAACTTGCATTTCAGAGTAGTGAAGAGAAAAGAACAATAACTGTTGAGTAAGTCTACAAGAAAAATATAGTCGCTCCAATAATACTAATCACTGCTCCGATAACTTGGGGGGCAGTGATTTTTTCTTTAAACATAATTGCAGAAGGAACAATAATAAAAATTGGAGTTAGAGCCATCAGTGCAGACGCAATACCTGTTGAGGTATGTTGAACAGCGTAAAGTGAAAGAGTAACACCAATGAAGGGACCAAAGATAGCCCCAATGGTTGTTGCCTTCATACCCTTTTTATCTCTTATAGTAAATAATACCCTTTTCCACCTTTTCATGATAGTAACTAAAATAGCAAAAGCAGCAAACCCAACAATTGCTCTTATTTGAGTAGCCGCAACCGCATCATAATCGCCCATCCCTTTCTTGCTGAGGATGAGTCCCACCGCCTGGCCCATGGCACCACCGAGTGCATAAAGAAAACCTTGTAAGGGAACATTCAACTTTAATTTCTTGCCTGCTACAGCAATCATAATTCCCGTTACACTCACCACAATGCCAAGTATGCTTTGAAATGATAATATCTCTTGCAGAAAAAACCATCCGATTATGGCAGTAATCATTGGGGTAAGACTCATAACCAGTTGCGAGGTTCGGGAGCCTATGATGGTATAAGATTTAAAAAGAAACAGATCTCCCAAGAAGAAACCAACTATACCCGAAATGCCAAGCCAAAACCAGTTATAGGCAGTTGCATCCATTGGGAAAAACATACCTCTGGTAAAATAGGTAGTTATTCCCAGAAAGATAACCCCAAGGAAAATGCGAATAATGTTTACCGATAACGACCCAATCCTTCTGCCTGCCTTCTCAAAGTATATGGCACTTAGAGTCCAGCAAATAGCTGTAAGCAGTGAGGCAATTTCACCAATGTGTGATTGAAAAGGCATTAATAATATTGTTGAATATTAGCGAACAAAAGATGTGCAAATGTACTCTAATTTTTCAAAACTATGCATTAACTAATTGCCTCTATCAACTTTTCTGCAGCAGCCTCAATTGTGCCCTCACTGTTTAATAGAGCAATAAACTTACTTCCAATTATTGCGCCCGACGATTCACGGCAGGCTGCTTCAAATGTTTCTTTATTAGATATACCAAAACCAATTAAACGGGGGTTTTGCAAATTCAGCTTATTAACTCGCCTAAAGTAGTTGAGATTTGTTTCGTTGAACGAATTTCTGGCACCTGTTACCGATGCTGATGAAACCATATAGATAAAGCCAGAAGTGTTTTGGTCGATCAGTTTGATTCTCTCTTCAGATGTTTCGGGAGTGATTAGCATTATCATATGCAAGCCATGTTTTTCTGCAATTGATTTATAAGACTCCATGTATTCAGAGAATGGTAAGTCGGGTATAATTAATCCATCAACTCCGCACTCAGCCGCACTCTTACAATAATTTTCGAAACCGTACTGCATAATTGGATTAAGATAACCCATTAATACCAAGGGGATAGAAGCTTCTGCACGCACATTTTTTAATTGAGCAAAGAGTTTTTTTAAACTCATACCGTTGCGTAAAGACTCATTTCCAGATGCTTGTATAACCGGACCGTCGGCCATTGGGTCGCTAAATGGCACTCCAATCTCAAGCAGGTCCACTCCTTTTTTCTCAAGTGTTTTTATCACTTCTATGGTATCATCAGTTTTTGGATAACCTGCGGTAAAATAGACCGATAGTATATTCTCTTTCTTCTCTTTAAATAGCTTATCTATTCTGTTCATAATAATAATTACACTTTATCTTATTTGTTTTATAAACGATTTAATCATTTCGATATCCTTATATGCGGGTTCAATTTCGAAACAACTGTTGATATCAATTCCTGCAAATTTTGGATGTTTAAGTGATTTAATCTCTTCAGCATCTTCGGGCGATATGCCGCCACTTAATATAAAAGGGGTGTCGCCATCATAATCTTTAAGCCTTTCCCAATTAAATCTTTTGCCCGAACCGCCGTGGAGTTTTGTTTTAGTATCGAAAAGGAAATAATCGCACTTTCCTTCATATGCATTTAGTTGTGCATTTGGGATGTATCCGTCTGTGTCAATTCCAAACGATTTAATAATCTTATAACCCTCCTCTTGCAGGTTGATACAGTGCCATGGCGGCTCACTACCATGTAGTTGTATCATTTCCAGATGGTTTTGCTTGGCACGTTCACTAATTATTTGAGGAATCTGATCAACAAAAACGCCTATCTTCTTTACTTTTTTAGGGAGGTAACTCAATTTTGGTCCCACAAAGCGTGGTGATTCTGAAAAGAAAATAAATCCCATCCAATCAATATCAAGTTGTTCTAGCTGACGGATATTCTCCTCATCACGCATTCCGCAAACTTTTATAATCATATTTGTTTTGTTTAAATGTTACTACTGATCTACAAAGTGTTTTGTATTACAATTAAACATCGCTAACCCTCAATCTGTTGAATAAATTCTTTTAGGCTTGCTTCGGGGTTGCCCGATTTCATAAAATATTCTCCAATTAAAAATCCTTTGTAACCTGCATCTCTAAGCTCTTTTACAACAACTGCGTCTGATAAACCACTTTCTGAAACCCATACTGAGTCGGCTGGCAGTAGTTGAGCCATTCTAAACGACTTCTGCAAATCTGTAACAAAACTGCCCAAGTTGCGGTTGTTGATTCCAATCACACTGTTTAAAGGGGTTATATAGTCGGTCTCACTTTCGTCGTGCAGTTCTAGAAGTACATCTAGCTCCAACTCATTTGCTAGCCTTGTAAATCGCATAGATTCTTCTTGTGAAATTGCTGCGGCAATAAGTAGAATTGCACTTGCACCCATAAGTTTGGCTTCAAAGATCTGGTATTCATCAACAATAAACTCTTTTCTCATTACTGGAATCTGCACATTTTGCACTGCACTATTTAAATCTGCTAGAGTGCCTCCAAAATAATTCTCATCGGTTAGTACAGACAATGCCGAAGCTCTTGCATTTTCATATGCTTTGGTTACCTCTTTTACATTTGCATGCTCATGCAACCAACCTTTGCTAGGAGAGCGGCGTTTAAACTCTGCAATAATACCTGTTTTGGAGTTTAATAAGGCCTCTTTTAGTGATCTGAATTTAATTGTATCTCTTTTTTGGAGTAGTTGTTTTTCTAATTCAGATAATGGCAGCAATTCCTTTTGCCGGGCTACTTCAACTTTCTTATTTAAAATAATCTCGCTTAAAACATCTTTCATATTTCTCAACTATTTATTTCAACAAATGTTTGCAATACTTTTAATGCCTTTTTACTATAAAGAGCATCACGGGCAATATCAATACAATCTTCAATTGATTTGTGCTGATCTATGGTTTGAATGCCCAATGCAGCATTCACAATCACCACGTTCATCTGAGCATCGGTGGCACTTGCATTAAGCACGTTTCTGAATATAGAGGCAGCCTCTTCGGGTGTGTCTCCTCCATATAATTCGTCCTGTGTGATAGTTTTAAAGCCCAAATCTTCAGGCATAAATAGATGTTCTCCATTGTTGGACGATACTTTAAACTGACTGGTTAATGAAACCTCATCATATCCATCCATGCTATGCACAATTGAGAATTTCTTATTTTCGTCTTGATAGATAAAGCTGTATAACCTGAGCATTGCTAAATTGTATACTCCCAGCATTTGAAATTCTGGCTGAACGGGATTAACAAGCGGACCTAGTACGTTAAAGAAGTTGCGGACGCCCAGGCTTTTACGAACCGGGGCAACTGCTTTAAGTGCAGGGCTAAACAGTGGGGCGTGAAGATAGGCTATGTGGCATTTATCGAGGCTTTTTCTGAATCTATCGTTATCGGTACTGAACTTCACTCCTTGTTGCTCAATTACATTGCTTGCTCCGCTAATGGATGTGGCTCCGTAATTACCATGTTTTACTACATTATAACCTGCACCGGCTACAACAAAACATGATGTGGTTGAGATATTAAAAGTGTTTTTGCCATCTCCTCCTGTGCCAACAATATCTAGGGGGGAATAGTCTGAGAGGTCTACTGTAACACGCATCTCTAACAGTGCATCTCTAAAGCCAAGTATTTCATCTATAGATATACTCCGCATAAGAAATGAGGTTATCAGAGATGCAATTTGAGTTTCGGGCACATCTCCTTTAACTATTTCAAAAAGCACCTGCTTTGCTTCATCGCGGGTTAGATATTGATAATCGAAAAGTTTATAAAGAATATCCTTCATTCTGCTACTTTTTTGATTGTAAGAAATTCTGAATTATCTGTACTCCATCGGGGGTGAGCATAGACTCAGGGTGGAACTGCACTCCATGCAAATCGAGCGTTTTATGTTTCAATGCCATAATATCGCCCGCTTTATCCACCGCAGTGACTTCAAGTTCATCAGGGAAATCACTTTTGGAAACAATCCATGAGTGATATCTACCGGCAAGTATTTCATTTGGCAATCCGGCAAAAAGATAATCCTCTTTCATAATTTTAATTGCTGTTTGAACGCCATGAAAGACGGTAGGGATGTTTTCGAGCTTGGCACCAAAGACCTCGGCTATGGCTTGGTGACCAAGACAAACTCCCAATATGCTTTTCTTGCCTGCATATTTTTTTATCACCTCCATCATAATACCGGCTTCAGAAGGGAGTCCGGGTCCAGGAGAAAGAATTATTTTATCATACAGATCTATTTGCGAGAGTTCAATTTTATCGTTGCGATACACATCAACATTTTCATAACCCAACGATTTTATAGCATGCACCAAGTTATATGTGAAGGAGTCGTAGTTATCGAACAAGAGAATTTTTATAGATTTCATATTTTCCAATATTAAGAATTATGGAGTTTTGTTGCTTTTTCAATGGCCATATGCAATGCACCAAGTTTACTGTTAACCTCGTTGAGTTCGTACTCATCCTTGCTTTGCGATACAACACCTGCACCGGCTTGATACCACAACTCGTTATTACGGCTCACAAAGGTGCGTATTGTTATGGCTTGATTGATATCTCCATTTAATCCTATAAATCCAATGCAACCGCCATACGCACCACGGTTGTGCGTTTCTATATCAGATATAAGTTGCATAGCTCTCACTTTTGGTGCACCCGACAATGTCCCTGCAGGGAAAGTATCGAAGAAGGCTTTAATGGGATTTGCAGTGTGATTCAATACACCACTTACACGAGATACCAAATGGATAACATGTGAATAAAACTGCGGCTCCTTAAAGAACTCAACCTCCACATCATATGCATTTCTGCTTAAGTCGTTTCGTGCCAAATCTACCAGCATAACATGTTCTGCATTCTCTTTCGGGTCGTTCAGTAAAAATTCTACACCCTCCATGTCTTCCTGGTAATTACCTGTACGCTTTGTGGTTCCAGCAATTGGGTCGATACTAATTTTGTTCCCTTGCACCTTACAATGAGTTTCGGGAGATGAACCAAAAATACGATAACCGCCAAAGTCGAAATAGAAAAGATAAGGCGATGGGTTAATACTACGCAGTGCTCTGTATACCTTGAAGTCGTCGCCCGAGAACGGCTGCACAAACCTGCGTGAAAGAACTATCTGAAATATATCACCTTTCATACAATGCTCAACTCCAGTTCTAATATACTGTTTGTACTCTTCATTAGAGATTGTACTATACTCATCACCTTCTGTAAAGAAATTATAGTTTGCAAAGTTGCGCTGATTAATGAGCGATTCAATCTTATTTAAATTGCTAATTTCATCCCTCTCCAGCAATTCGATAAGGGTAATTTCGTCTGAGAAATGATTGAATACCAGTATATACTTATATAAAATATAGAGC
>JAAZCL010000367.1 GCA_012513315.1 Bacteroidales bacterium
ATCGCTGCATTCTGCAACTTAATACCAGAGAAACTTTCGACTTTGCCTGTTAAAGTAATTTCTTCTCCGAACTTATAAGTCTTATCAATCTTTTCGAATGTAACTTCAAATGTGGGTCGCTTATACTCCTCTACTTGAAAGTTTACTCGACCATTTTTCGCTTCTATTGAAAAAGAACCGGGCAGTGTTCCCTGTGGTAAAACAAATTCTCCAGATACAGACCCGTATTCATTTGTAGTTAAAGTTTGCTTTGATATTTCACGAGAATTGGCATCTCTAAGAATAAACTCAACACTTTTTTGTGTTTGTAACAGATGCTCATCATTCTTTGATTGAGTTAATATTGCTTTATAGAAAACAGTCTGACCGGGTCGGTACAGACTACGATCGGTAAATATGTGAGTCGATTCTATATCTACATCCTGATTGTTGGACATGTTGTAATATGCATAGGGCAACCTGCTTAAAATTAAACTATTATCATTACCCGATTCAACATTGTAGAAAACATCGTTATTGGGTATATTCTTGTGATATACTGCTAATCCGCTGGTATTGGTGGTTAAAGTCTCTACTAGAGTTAACTTTGTATCGCGCCAGTTGCCAGGTAGCTTATAGATATTAACTTTAGCATTTTTCAATGGCTTACCCGTAACTCTATCTACCACAAACAGATCGTATTTATCCTTAGATGATAATCGAGAGAATGCGGCCAGATCAGAAACTGTAAAGAAGTAATTTGCGTTTATGCCATATGACTCCAATTTTGGTGTTGAATCAAATTCGAGCATGTATATGCCCGGCGCATCAACATCAACGGTGAATGTTGTATCATTGAATAAATACTCTTCGGTTTTAGGTATCGGAATATTTATATCTTTAATGAATGTTCTTTTATTATTAATATCATAACTCGACCTCATTTGTACCATTTGAACATCAATAGGAGAGTTTATTCGATACAATTTGGCATTGAGAGATTTTATATTTCTGAAGGAGATGGTGAGCACCTTATCTGCTTTAATTGGGAAAGTTTTGTTTCCTGTAATATTAAATTGAGGTTGCGTCATTGATGAAACCCTATTTCCCAAAACAGAGATTCTACTGTATTTTGGAAATTTACTTATACTTTTTATAAGTAATTCATACAGCTCTTTTGTTTTAGTGGCTTTAAGGAGGCTGTCACTTTCTGACAAACTATGTATTTCGTTTTGATATATGTTTGCAAGCTTGTCTATTATCTCAATACTCAATGGGTCATCTTCCCACTTTTGCAATAATCTTGCGAGTTGAGACTTAGTATTTTCTGAATAACTTGTTCTTAATACCGAAAGATTGTCCAGTAGATTCAATTCTGTTAAAAGAACTGCATCATTATTACCTCTTTCTATTAAAGAGTTAAGCAATTTTTGATATGTTTCATAAACCCACAGGTTGTAGTCTGATGGTACTATATTGAAATCGATTTTAACAAACTCTTCGGCTGAAGCAAAGAGAGATTTTTGAGGAATACCTTTTCGTGCAAGTGTTTTGCTTAGATCTTCGTCAGATTCTAGAGATGCAAATATCTCAATAGCTCTGAGTGAAAGAAAATCGAACATAGTGGGATAATGCTTGCGAGAGTCTTTGCCAAGCTCAATAACTACAGAATAATCTTCAACTTGTGTATTAATCAATATATTCTTGTTTGATAAAGAAGCGGTGAGATGCTCAACAATCTTATTATAGAAAACATTTTTTGTCCACTCCTTCATATCTGAAGGTACAAAGTCGCCCAGTTCTGTACGCTGCCTGATAGTCCATTGCTCTTTTTGATAATATTGAAGATACAATTCTCCTAACATTGAGTGTATTACAGACTTCTCGACAACATCATTGCTTTTTTCAAGCATATCGTTAAGGTTTAGGAATATAGTTGTATCATTTTGAGTATCTACAGATAAGTCATACTTCCCTTGATGAATTAATGCTTTGATTACCTGAGGACTGTTTTTCTCTTTTATTGCTTTTGAAAGAATTGCATCTACAACTTTTGACGCAGATTGTGGCAACGATTTTTTCTCAAATTCTGCTACTGTCAACCATTCATCGGTATAATTTCTATCTTTCATAATTTTTCTGTTTTGTGCTGATATACCAAAAACAGTGATTAATATTAATAGTACAAGGATTACTTTTTTCATATTGAGATTTTTCAATGTTATTTTATATAAGAAAAGAGTGGTAACTGTATGGCCTTATGGCTTTAACACTACTCCCATTCTTTTTTTGCCGTTTATTTTTATGATTATCGGACTTTCAAATTTAACGTGGCGTACAAACTCGGTCTCATATTCTGCAGGCTGTTCATTTAAATAGCTCTCATTGAATAGACCATCATTATGCACAAAAGGATTAATGGTGAAGTAACCAACACCGAAAGAAGTAAGGTTTTGAAAAAAATGTGTCCCTTGGCTGGGCTCAATTCGATAGTTCTCTATACTAGACTCTACAATTACTCGTGCTTGAGAGATATGAGGCCACTTTATAGGAATTCCTAACCAGGGGTCGGAAGAGCCCCACCTGCCCGGGCCTACAAGCACATAGTTTGTTCCACTTTGAATGAATTTAGCGTTAAGTGCTTCAATCTCCCTTGCTATGAGTGGATTTTTTGATGCATTAAAACTATCACTTTTAACATACACGACATCAAACACATCGTCGGATATTCCATTACCTAGAGCATTTCTTGAAAATAAAATTGTGCTATCCATTTCAACCTCCTCAAGATCTTCGTGCATCACCTCTCTGCTGTCTACGATTGGTCTTATCTGCAAAACATAAAAAGTAGCGTTATTTTGATCTTGTATATCTACTGCAAACTCAATCTCAACTGGTCTGCCCATCTCTTTTTGCCCTGC
>JAAZCL010000368.1 GCA_012513315.1 Bacteroidales bacterium
CCTTAGTATTTCTTCTCGTGTTTTTTTATGTTCTTGGCCATCTTTCAGTTAGAAAACTTTTGAAAAAGCCAATAAAAATGTTAATTTCATAGATTTGATAACTTATAGTTAGAGTATGATTAGAGTATTTTTTTAATTATTTAAATAGATAGTGATTTTTAAAGTATGAAATTTAAGATTTGTTCCAGTGTAACTATTTTTTTTAGTGAGTTATCCACTTAAGTGTTACCTTTCTAGGTGCAATATTATGAGTGAATCATAGATTATTTTAATCTAATAGATTTGTAAATTCCTACAGCACTTTGTGTAGCATATATTGTACTCATCATATTACCTCGAGTTGAAGTATCAAGTCCAAACTGATCTGCGATTCGAGGTATTTCATTTGCTGACATCATTAGACCAATACCAAGTAAGAAACTTTCTCTAAACACCATTAAACCAGCAATTAAGAATACTGATTGAAGAAATGTTGTTAATGATAATGCAATTATCTGTTTACTCCAACCAGTAAATCCATCGATGTATCCTCGTGGTACAGAAATCATATAAAGACTTCCAACCGCTATTTGTGTTAATAATATACCACCACGTTTTAAGTTATTGAAGAATACTTTAATAACTGAGTATCCAAGAGCTATTAGTAAGAAAATACCAAATACAAGAGATACAGACATTTTATCGAGTAAACTCAATGAGGTTAAAGCCATCTCACCGATGCTCGCAACCTCATTTGTTAATTTAGTAAGTCCTAAAGATAATGATACCTGCATTGATATTGCAAATTTAAATAATGCTATTGGTAGGGTAGTAACGAGGGATGTGGCCATAAAACCTTTTAATATATTCATAAAGGTATTTGATATATTACCTTGACCATTTTGATAAGCAATCGCTGTTTCAAAAACTGCGAGTATTAAACCAACTGTAAACATTGCCCAAGCTAAGTAATTGAAGAATAATACAATTGCTTTAACCCAGACAAAGTCAAAGAGTTCTGCACCCATGTTATTGATCATGCCAAAGAACTCTACTAAGAATCCCATAATCTGTGAGTAGATCCAATCTGCTAGTTGATCATATATTTTCTCAGCTACAAAGTCCCATATAAACATAATGTTGTCCTTTCATTATAAGAGTTTCCATATAAATTTAGGTGCAGTTAATGTAAATACAAGACATACAAATAGTATTGAAGGTGCAGTCCATTCAAATCTATCATTGTTTTTCTTGTAGTCGAAGTATGAGCTACCAAGTTTAATAAATAAGAATATTGCTAAAATAATACTTAATGCTGGAAAAATTACATTATCTACTACTGATCTAATTTGAGATTCTGCATTGTTCCATGATTCTTGAATGACCCCTGATACATCACCTTTGGCTGATACGGTTGTTATTGAGTAAGTTATCATAAATAGAATTGTTGATAACTTGTGGATAACATTTACTTTCTTATTTTTCATAATCATCATCCTTTCTAAAATAATGAGGTTTGTCTGTTAACATCATTTTTAATATTAATGTCATAATTTGATATGAGTATTTCTACATACATACTTCCAGCGTCTTATCGTTGTTTAAGATTATTAATTCTTTCAACACTCACGATGTAGTAGTCTTTATATAGATCTCTGATATATTCAGTATCGTTATAAGACAATAGAAACTTACCTTTGATCTTGTCTAAAGTTGTTTTTAATCGTACATGATCATCCACGGAGAAGGGAGCATCATAGTGTTGCTCCGTTTCAAAGTAGGGTGGATCACAATAAAAGAACGTATCTTCACGATCATACTGTAATATCAAATCTTCAAAATCTTTATTCTCAATGACAACTCTTCTTAATCTTTGACTTGCATTTAAGATTGAACTACTGACATTACCTAGTGTAATTGGTCTTGCACCAAATGATTTTCCACCTGATGCATAACTAAGTCTTATTAACTTATAAAATGTTACAGCTCTTTGAACATCAATCTGATTTGCTTTACTACTCATCAATTTCTCAATCTCATAGTAATCACTAGGACTAAGAACTTCTTCACCGATCTTGAGTTCTTCATATAGATGGGGGAAGAAGTCTGATTTACCAGATAGTAAGTTTTTTAAATGATTAAAGTCTTCTCTTGAGTTTATAGGAAAGAGGTTAAGTTCAAGTAAAAACGATAGTGGCTTCTCTTTAACAACTCTAAAGAGATTAACTAAATTAATTTGATAATCATTGTAGATTTCGAATCTATTAGGACGAGTTTTCGCAAATAGCACAGATGCACCTCCACCAAAGACTTCCACGTATCGATAATAATCAGTTGGAAATCTTGGTAGTATTTCATCAATTAATGCACCTTTTCCTCCAATCCATGGTATAAATGGTTTCAATCATTCACATCCTTTCTTTTATGTTCTTCTACAAAACTAATTAAAAAGTCTGGAACAAGAAC